>JBDUBZ010000146.1:0-9149 GCA_040003745.1 Terriglobia bacterium | reverse complement strand
ATTATTTTCGGTTTACAATCGATGCTGCGGTTACGTCAATGGGTTTAGCATTACGGCGGGAGGCCTCTGATCATGCAACTACGTACATTCTTATTGGCTGGGCTGCTGACGGCCGCAACGGCTTTCGGACAGGATCCACCCTCGCGGGTCGCAAGACTCAACTGGATCAGTGGTGATGTTTCGTTCCAGCCCGCGGGTATCGAGACCTGGACAACGGCAAGTGTGAATTACCCACTGACGACCGGCGACCACCTCTATACCGATCAGGCTTCCCGCGCCGAGTTGCATATTGGGCCCAATGCATTCCGGCTCAATGAGTTTTCGAATTTCGGCTTCCTGAATCTGGACGACAATACCGTGCAGGTACGATTTACCGGCGGATCGCTCGAAATCCGCCTGCGCCGCCTCGACGATCAGGATCTTTATGAGGTCGATACTCCGCAGGTGGCGGTCTCTCTCCTCCGCACCGGCGATTACCGCATCGACACCGACCCAGATCGCAACGCGACCATGGTCACGGTCAACGCCGGCCAGGTGGAAGTGAGCGCTAATGGCATCAGTTTCACGGTGCGCGCGCGCCAGACGGCGTACTTTGCGGATGGGTTGCAGCCCGATATACGCGACGCCAATCCACCGGATGACTTCGATCGGTTTGCCGCCGATCGCAATGCGCGGGAAGACAGGCTCCCTCCGCCGGTGCACGTCTCGAGCAGCATGGCCGGTTACGAAGATCTGGATGCCTACGGATCCTGGCGCGACGATTCGGATTATGGCTGGGTATGGGCGCCGCGTGTGAATGCGGGCTGGGTCCCTTATCGGGAGGGTCGCTGGGCCTGGGTGGATCCGTGGGGCTGGACGTGGGTCGACCAGGAACCCTGGGGCTTCGCGCCCTTTCACTACGGGCGCTGGGCGAATTTCGGGGGAGTCTGGGCATGGGCGCCGGGAGCGATAGTTGCGCGCCCAGTTTATGCGCCCGCATTGGTGGTGTTCGTGGGCGGGTCGTATCTGAATGGGGGCGTGGCGTGGTTTCCCCTGGGGCCGCGCGAGCGCTATGTTCCTTCGTATCGGACATCCGACACCTATCTGCGCCAGGTCAACATAAACCACATCACAAACATAAATGTGACGAACGTCTATGTGAATCGGCGGGTGCCGGGCGCGGTCACAGCCGTTTCTCCGGCGGCTTTCACAGGCTCGCGAGCGGTGGGGCGGGAGGCCGTTGCGGTCTCGCCCGCGCAGGTCGCGCAGGGACCGATACTGGGCACCGCTCCGCCTCTGTCGCCCACGCGGCAGAGCATGATGGCGACGGGACGCGTGAACGCAAGAGTAGCCGAGCCACCGCCCGCGTTGAACCGGGCGGTGGTGGCGAGGGAGGTTCCACCTCCTCCGCCCGTAAGTTTTCAGGCTCGGCAACAGGCGATTGAGCAAAATCAGGGGCGTCCCCTTGCACCCGATCAGGTGGCGCAGATACGTCGGCAGCAGCCAGGAGCGGTGGTAAACCGGCCGCTGGTGCGCGGCTTTTCCACTCCGTCGCCCGTGCCCGCCCTGCCGAACAGACCCGCCCCCCAGTCGCCGGGGCCCCCTGCAAACCGGATGGACTCGCGACCGCCCATTGCCCCGCAATTTGGGCGGCAGCCGGTTCCAAATCCGGCGCCTGAGGCAGTTCCCGTCTCGCCGCAATTCGGGCGGCGGCCGCGCGATGCCGGAGCGGCGCCCCCGCAGCCGGCCCCCCGTCCGTCTCCTGAAGCGGTTCCCGTTGCCCCGCAGTTTGGGCGGCAGCCTCGTGAAGACAGACCGCCGGCGCCGAGGCCCGAGCCGCAAGCGGCGCCGCGGGTTGTACCTGAAAGCCGTCCCGCGCCGGAAAGGCAGGAAGCTGCTCCCCAGCCGCGGGCGGTTCCGGAAGGGCGGTCGATTCAGGCTCCCGCCGTAGCTCCGCCACCCCGGTCCGAGGCGAGGCCCGAACGCGCCCCTGCCCCGGCGGCAGAGAAGAAGGCGGAAAAGGCGGCGGAGAAGCCGTAAAGCCGGATGAAAGATCCGGTATTACCACTAACTCGCCGCACTGCGCTATTCCGCCCTGGCTAAAGGTAGCGCCGAATTCCGCCGATAGACGGTTCATGCGGAACTGTCCGGCCAGCGGCGGAGGTGAGCCTCGATGAGGATCGGGGTGGTTTTCCGCGACAGATCGATTCGCGTCAAGCTTACCTTTTTGATCGCGCTGAACTGCTGCGTGGCACTGTTCCTGCTCAGCGGTCTATTGCTCGCTTATGAGCAATACCAGCAGCGTCAGACCGCGGCCCACGAGCTGAGCGTCCAGGCGCAGGTGCTTTCCGACAGCAATACCGCGGCTCTGAGCTTCTCCGATGAGCGGGCCGCCGACGAGACGCTGACGGCCCTGAATGGCGATCCTACGGTGGCTGGGGCCGCCATTTACGGCAAGGATCGTCGGCTGTTTGCTTCCTATCACAGGCAGGGGATTGCCTATGTGGATATCCCGGCAATGGCGCGGCGCGACGGTGCCTCTTTTGAAAATGGCAATCTGCTGGTTTTTCAACCCATACGGCTGCAGGGCGAGCGCATCGGCACCGCGTTTCTGAACAAGAGCCTCGGCGACTCTCGCACGCGGACCAGGAATTACGCGGTATTTGTTTTTCTGGCTCTGATCGGCTCTCTGTCCCTCGCGTTGATCATCAGCGCGCGTATGCAGCGAACGATTACGGGGCCGATCACGGAACTCTCGGACGCGGCGAGAAGACTGGCAGTCGACAAGGATTACTCAGTCCGTCCGGTTCGGCGCACCAACGACGAGATTGGATCTCTGATCGATTCGTTCAATGAGATGCTGACGCAGATCCAGCTGCGGGAGCGGGCTCTGCGCGAGAGTGAGCAGCGCTACGCGGTCGCGGCGAGGGGCGCCAACGACGGCCTCTGGGACTGGAAACTGACGACCAACGAGATCTACTTTTCGGCTCGCTGGAGCCAGATGCTCGGCATGGAAGCCGAGAGCTGGTCAATGCCCGAAGACTGGTTCAGTCACATTCATCCCGGCGACCGGGATCGGGTGGAAGCGGAAATCAGCGCCCATCGCGAAGGAAAGACCAACGAACTGGTCACCGAGTACCGCATGCGGCGCGGCAATGGGAGCTTCGTCTGGATGCTGAGCCGGGGAATCTGTGTGCGTGACTATTCCGGAGTGGCGATCCGCATGGCGGGCTCGCAGACGGATATCACGGAAGGAAAGGTCGCCGACCCGCTCACTGGTCTTCCGAACCGGCTCTATTTCCTCGATCGTCTGGAAGCGGCTATCGACGCGACCCGGGCCGGAGCCCCGCCGTTCGCGGTGCTGTTCCTCGATCTCGATCGTTTCAAACTGGTCAACGACAGTTTAGGGCATGCCGCCGGCGATGCGCTGCTGGTGGAAGTGGGACGGCGGCTTCAATCTTCGCTCCGGTCCGATGCCCGGAAACGAGTTATCGCACAAGGCTCTGTGGTGGCCCGCCTGGGAGGCGACGAGTTCGCGATTCTGCTGAATCCGGTGAATGATCCCGCCGAAGCGAGCACCTTCGCGACAGCGGTTCGGCAACAGATGAGTGAGGGCTTCGATCTGAACGGCCACCAAATGTTTTCAGGGGTCACCATCGGCATCGCGCTCAGCTCCTCAGGCGCGAAAGCGGAAGATCTGCTTCGCAACGCGGATACGGCCATGTATCGGGCCAAGACAGCAGGCAAGGGCAGGCTTGAGGTCTTCGACGACGGCATGCGTAAAGTCGCGATTGAGCGGCTGGCGCTCGAAACCGAGCTGCGCGGGGCGATTGACGAGGGTCAGCTGGTGGTTCATTACCAGCCCACCGTGGCTGTCGCGGGCGCCCGGATGAGTGGATTTGAAGCACTCGTGAGGTGGAATCATCCTCAGAAGGGGCTCGTCCCACCGCTCGACTTCATTCCTGTGGCGGAAGAGACGGGCCTGATTGTGCCGCTGGGGATATGGGTTCTGACGGAAGCCTGCCGGCAGCTGGCGGAGTGGCGCGCGCGGTTCGGAACCAGTCCGTTGCTGACGGTTGCGGTAAACGTATCTTTCCGCCAACTCACCGGCGGCGGGTTTGTGCAGGATGTGGCCCGCATTTTGAAAGAGACGGGTCTTCCCGCGCGGTGTCTGAAGCTCGAAATGACGGAGAGCACCGTCATGTCGAATGTGGAGTCGACCCTCGATACGCTGAACCAGCTGAAGCAACTGGGGGTGGGTCTCGAGATCGACGATTTCGGTACGGGCTATTCGTCGCTGAGCTGCCTGAACCGGCTGCCGTTCGACACGCTCAAGATAGACCGGTCGTTTGTGCGTGAACTGGGAAGCAGCGAAGAGAGCTCGGAGATTGTCCGGACGATTCTGGGCCTCGCCCGCTCGATGAACATGGAAGTAATTGCGGAAGGCGTGGAAACGCGCGAACAACTGGAGATTCTGCACTCTCTGAATTGCGGATTTGCGCAGGGTTACTACTATTCAAAGCCGATTTCCGCTCTGGCGATGGCGCAGCGGCTCGCCGACGAGAACCTGGCGCACGGTTTCGCGCTGCTGGGCAGCGACGTGATCATACCCGTTATAGACGCCACGAAGACAGAGGATCTGGTGGCGAGTGCCGTTTAGTATTACGCATAAAACAAAGACCCAATGAGCACCTTACACGGATTCGGAGCCGTCGGAAGCGGCGGTTTTTTCGCGGCGGCGCTGGGCTTGACGCTGACGATGGGGGCGGCAGCGCAGACGGCGCCGCAGAACCTCACGGGAAGATCTCTTGAAGATCTGATGAACGTCGAGGTTACATCCGTATCGAAAAAAGAACAGACGCTTTCGAAGACGCCCGCCGCAGTCTACGTGATCGGGCAGGATGATATCAAGCGCTCCGGGGCAACTAACGTTCCGGACCTTTTACGCATGGCTCCGGGAGTGGAAGTGGCGCAGATCGCCTCTAACCAGTGGGCGATCAGCGTGCGCGGATTCAATGCCATTTACTCGAACAAGGTTTTGGTGCTGGTGGATGGCCGGGCGGTTTACGTGACCAGCTTTTCAGGAGTTTTCTGGGACGCGATGGACATTCCGCTTGAAGACATCGATCGAATCGAGGTGATTCGGGGGCCTGGCGGAACGGTATGGGGAGCCAATGCGGTCAACGGGGTGATAAGCATTATTACCAAAAATGCCGCGGATACGAAGGGTGCACTGGTAACGGCAACCGCAGGTGCCCAGGGCGTTAA
This sequence comes from Terriglobia bacterium, assembly GCA_040003745.1. Lineage (GTDB taxonomy): Bacteria > Acidobacteriota > Terriglobia > Bryobacterales > Bryobacteraceae > BOG-234. The sequence goes on along the minus strand of JBDUBZ010000146.1, from coordinate 3,902 downwards.
CGAGGAACTGCTGCAGTACGGTGGCCATGCGGGATCGCGGGGCGCTTACCGGGCTTTCGCAAAATACGCCAGCATGGACAGCGCGCGCTTTCCCAATGGGGAGGACGGCGCCGACGGGTGGCGTAAAGTGCATGCGGGATTCCGGGCGGACTGGCGGCTTTCCGCCGAAAATTCCGTTTCCGTTCAGGGCGGCCTGGTCAACGTCGACGGTGGCGCGACCCGCAATGTGATTTTCCCCGGCACTCAACCGTTTCAGACGGCCATAAATACACTTTTGAAGGACCTTTCCGGCGATGTGCTGGCGCGCTGGGACCGGACACTCCGCAACGGCTCCACCTCGCTGCAGCTCTACGATTCCGCTACCCGGCGCCATGATGCCGGCAGTCTGCTGGACACCAACGTCACAGATATCGACTTCTCGCATCACCTTACCGGCTGGATGCGCCATGACATTGTGTGGGGCCTCGATTTCCGGATTACCCACGACAACATTCTGCCGGAATCGGCATATTCGGTTCGATTTACGGTCCCCAGCCGCACGGTAAAGCTTTTTTCCACCTTTGCTCAGGACGAAATCCGGCTCAGCAAGTCTCTCTCCCTGACTGTTGGTTCGAAGATCGAGCACAACGACTTCACAGGGGTCGAGATTGAGCCCAGCGCACAGCTGATCTGGGCTCGCAACGACCGCCGAAGCCTGTGGTTTTCCGCCGCGAAGGCAATTCGTCAGCCGGACCGCTCCGATTACTCAATCCAGTACGACCTGGCGGTGGTGCCGGTACCCGGCGTGGGGAATGGAGTGGTTCGGGTGCTTGGCAATCCACAGTTCCGGGCGGAACGGGTCCGCGATTTCGAAGCGGGCTACCGAACGCAGGCGGGCCGGCGAATCTCCCTGGATTTTACGGCCTTCCTGCAGCTATACCGAAGCCTCGAATCGAATGAGCAGGGGTTGCCTTACGTCGCGACTGAGAATGGCGCTCCCTTATTGATTCTGCCCGTTCTGTTCGGCAATAAGGCGCAGGCGACGAATTATGGCTTCGAGGCCTTTGGTACGTGGAACGTCACCAGGGCCTGGAAGATTAATGCCGGGTATTCTTCGCTGCGAATGAAGGTAACGGTCGATCCTGCGAGCACAGACACGGTTACGCCCAGAGAATCCGGCAACTCCCCGTCGCAGCAGATCCAGATGCGTTCGAGCCTGACGTTGCGGAAGAACGTGGAGTGCGACGGGAGCTTTAAATATGTCACGGCGCTGAACACTCTGGGTGTCCCGGGTTACGGGCGCCTCGATTCGCGGGTGGCGTGGCATCCTCTCGAGGCGATGGAACTGAGTCTTACAGGCCAGAATTTGAATTCGCATTCTCATGTCGAATTTCTGGATAATTCCGGGCTGTCCCTCCGAACCGTTGTGGCGCGATCGGTAATAGCAAAAATAAGCTTGCGGTTCTAAGTGAGCGGCCTGGAAAGAGAAATGAAATCGCGGCCGAGCCTGGGCTTTGTGCGGGGAGTTATTCTCCTGACGGCCGCGGCTGTTGGCTGGGACGCCGCCGCGGGCGGCGCGCAGCCCCCGGCGGCGCCCTCACTCGACGAGTACCAGGTAAAGGCGGCGTTCGTCTACAATTTCGCCAAGTTCGTGGAATGGCCCCCAGGCGCGTTCGGCAGCGCGACCGAGGCGTTTTCAATCTGCGTTCTGGGGCGCAATCCCTTCGGGCGGATGCTGGAGGCAATGACTGCGGGAGCCAGCCTCAATGGGCACCCGTTCGTGGTGCGGCAGATTGCCGAGGCGGCAGAAGCGACCTCGTGCAAGATCCTGTTTGTGAGCTCGTCTGAGAGACTGCGGTACCGGGCGATTTTGACCGCGCTCAAAGGCAGTCCCGTTTTCTCGGTGGGCGATACCGAGGGTTTTACGGCGGACGGCGGCGTGGCGGAGCTCCGGCTGGAGGAGGGCAAGGTCCGGATTGAGCTGAATACCAGGGTCGCGAAAGAAGAAGATCTGCGGATCAGTTCGCGGCTGATGAGTCTGGCGCACAGTCAGAAATAGGAGAGGCGCCGGATCGCCGGACGGATGTCATAATCGTGACTTCACTTCATGCCCATCCGCAGCATGACCGGTTTCGCCCGTGTCTCCCGCGCGTTACCCGAAGGCGAGCTTACCCTGTCCATCAAGAGCGTGAACCATCGCGGGCTCGATCTGCACTTCCACATGCCGATGGAATTCGACGCGATTGAGCCGGCTATGCGCAGCACCATCCGCAAGACGGTTTCGCGAGGCCATGTGCAGATACAGGTGCATTTTAAGCGCACTGGGGACGCCGGCGGGCCCTGCGCTGTAAATGAGCCCCTGCTGCGGGCCTGGCTCGATTCCTTCCGCGATCTGGCGGCGCGGTTCGAACTCGATTCGAAGCCGGATCTCAATCAGGCGCTGCGGCTGCCCGGGATGCTTGAGACGCGCAGTGCGGCGGGGGCTGCCGATGCATCCGTGGAAGCCGCGGCGCTCACGGCGGCGGCGGAGGCAGTGGCCGAGCTCGATCGTTTCCGGCTCCGTGAAGGCGAGGCCGTTGAGGCGGATATCCGGCAGCGGGCAGGGGCAATCCGCGAGATCACCGACAAGATGGCGGAGATCCGCGAAGTGGCGCTGCCGCAGTTTCAGCAGCGGCTGCGCGATCGCCTGGAGGAACTGCTGAACGGCAGTCTGGCGGACCCGGCGCGAATCGTGCAGGAGGCGGCCATGCTGGCCGAGCGGAGCGACATCTGTGAAGAGCTGGTGCGTCTGCGCACGCATTCCGGGCAGGTCGGCTCGCTGCTGGCGGCGGGTGGTGAGATCGGGAAGAAGCTCGATTTTCTGCTGCAGGAGATGAACCGGGAAACGAACACGATTCTGTCGAAAACGGGCGGCCCGGGCGAACACGGGCTTCGTCTGACGGACCTGGGGCTGGCCGCAAAGGCCGAAATCGACCGCATACGCGAGCAATCACTCAATATCGAATGACATCTGTTTTCATCATTTCCGCACCGTCGGGTTCGGGCAAATCGACTCTGGTTTCGCGTCTTCTGAGCGAAGTAGACAATCTGATCTTTTCCGTTTCCTACACAACACGGTCGCCCAGAGGTAACGAATTGAACGGCGGAGCTTACCGTTTTATAGACCGGGACGACTTCGAGACCCGCGCCGGGCGGGGCGAATTTCTGGAGCATGCCGAAGTTTTCGGTAATTATTACGGTACGCATTCGGGGGTTCTCGAGGTCGCGCGCCAGCAGGGCAAAGATCTGGTGCTCGACATTGACGTACAGGGTGCGGGACAATTAAAAGAGCGGATTCCCGACGCGGTCACCATTTTTGTCCTGGCACCTTCGCGCGAGGTTCTGGAGCAGCGTCTCAGGGCGCGCAGCCAGGACAGCGACGAAGTCATCCGGAGAAGGCTGGCCGACGCGGCCCGGGAAATCGGCAATTACAGCCTGTACGATTACGTGCTGGTCAACCGGGACCTTGACGACGCGGCGGAAACGCTGAGGTCAATCGTCAGGGCGGAACGAGCGCGGCGCGTGCGGGTAGAAGAGAATATCAGGCCGATTCTGGAGACGTTCGACCAGGCCCTGGGAGCTTGCAAAAAATAATGTCCGAAACGAAGATTCGTAACAACATGCACTGCTCGATTCCGGACGATCCGGATCAGAGCACTTACCGTTTCATCATCGTGGCGGCGAAACGCGCGCGGCAGCTGCAGAGCGGCCACCGCCCGGTGCTGCCAACGTCGTCGAGAAAGCCGACGGTGATTGCGATGGAAGAGGCGCGTCGCGGGCTGGTGAAGTATGAAAACATGGGCGAGGTTCCGCTGCTCGAGGAAGTTCCGCAGGATCCACAGTTTTAACCGCACACTGGCGGCTGCGGTTCGGTGAAGATGCGC
>JBDUBZ010000423.1:0-2756 GCA_040003745.1 Terriglobia bacterium | reverse complement strand
AGATCTCCTACATCCATGCCGAAGGTTATCCGGCCGCGGAGATGAAGCATGGGCCGAATGCGCTCATCGATGAAAAACTGCCCGTGGTGGTGATCGCGACGCACGATCCTTCCAGCCCGGCCAGCACCGTTCTTTATGAGAAGACGCTTTCGAATATCCAGGAAGTGAAAGCGCGCGAAGGCAAGGTGATCGCGATCGTGACCGAGGGTGATCGCGAAGTGTGCAAGGTTGCCGATGAGGTCATCGAGATCCCCGGCGCTCCCGATTTGTTGTCATGCATTCTCGAAATCATCCCCCTTCAGCTGCTGGCATATCACATCGCGGTGCGACTGGGCTGCGATGTGGATCAGCCCCGGAACCTTGCCAAAAGCGTGACCGTCGAGTAAGCGGGCGCAAGTGAAACGGGCGCAGTGAAACAGGCGCAGGGCGAAATCGGGGTTTCGACCAGCCGCAAAGGCTTATACGATATTTCGCGGCAGGTTCGGGCATGGGTCCGCGAACAGAAGATCGTGGCCGGGCTGCTTACGGTTTTTCTGCCGCACACCTCGGCCGGTCTGACCATTCAGGAAAACGCCGATCCCGACGTGTTGCGGGATATGACCGAATACTTCGAGCGGTTGGTGCCTGAGAATACGCCGTGGTTCAGACATACGGATGAGGGGCCGGACGATATGCCGTCGCATATACGCTCCACCCTGACTTCGGTCAGCCTCTCGATTCCGGTGCGGGACCATGCGCCGGCGCTCGGGATCTGGCAGGCAATCTACCTTTTCGAGCATCGGTCGGTTCCGCACAAACGTAAGGTTCTGTTGCATTTACTGGGAGAGTAAGGCAACTATTATGAAGGGGAGAGCGTCACATTTCCAGATGCGGAAATTTATACTTGTTTCTTTGTTGAGCGTGGTGGCTGCGAGCGCGCAATCTGTTTCGATCGGCGTGGTGGGCGGGGCGCCTTTTACCGATGTGGTGAACGGAAATACCGTGAATGGCCTGCAATCGATTGCAAAGAGCACGAACTTCACGATCGGTCCTTCACTGCAGATCGGCCTTCCGTTGAGCCTGCGCCTTGAAATCGACGCGCTTTACCGGCCCGCGAGTTTTAGTCTGACCGGTAGGACATCCACGGCGGCAGATTATTCCGCTAATCAGTTTCGGTTTCCGGTGCTGCTGCAGTATCGCTTCAGCGCTCCGTTGATCAAGCCTTTCGTTGAAGGCGGATTTTCGTATGATCATCTCTCCGGCCTCTCCTCCGCATTCAAGAGCCTGACTTCCGGGCCGGGCCAGTTGCTCAATCAGTCCAACGCCAGCATCGTGCTGGGCGCGGGCGCGGACGTGAAAATTCCATTGTTTCGCCTCAGTGGCGAGCTTCGCTATACGCGGCAGACCGTATCCAACTTCGCCAACATCTCGAATCTGAATCAGGCGGAAGTGCTGGTCGGAATTCATTTCTAGCCGGCGGCGCCCTGTAGAATCTCTTTCACAGGAGATTCCATTGAAATTTCGTTCGTTTCTGGTATTGGCCGCGGCTGGCTGCGCGACGCTCTCTCTGGCTGAGGCACAGCAGAGCAATCAACAGCATTGGGTGGCGACCTGGACAACGCCGCAGCCGATGATGCGCGCTCAACCGCCGCGGCCGCAGGCACTGTCCCCCGCCCCAACCGCCTCGACTTCATCGGCAACACCTCCAGCAGCAACACCGGGTACGGCGCCGGCGAATCCGGGACCCGGTCGACAGGGCAATCCTGCATTGAGAGCAATCGCTACGAATGGCTTCAAGAATCAAACCGTGCGCATGGTTGTTCACACGAGCATTGGCGGGTCCCGCCTGCGGATACGGCTTGAGAATTCCTTTGGCGCCGACGCGGTGGTCATCGGCTCGGCTCACGTGGCCTTGCGAGCCACCGATTCCGGGATCGTACCTGGATCGGACCACGTGGTTACCTTCAGTGGAAAGCCGTCGACAACGATTCGCTCAGGCGTCGTCATACTCAGCGACCCCGTGGACCTGACTTTCCCGAATCTGGGCGATCTGGCCGTAAGCCTTTATCTGCCCGAGCAGACCGGCCCTCCGGCAGCACATGGGGGGCTGCACACGAGCTACGTTTCGAAAGAAGGAAATCAGACCGGGGAGGCCACGATTCCCGAGCCGATCCTCGTGCCTTCTTATTACTGGCTCGCCGGAATCGACGTGATGGCTCCGGCTGCGGCCGCGTCGATTGTGACGCTGGGTGATTCGATTACCGAGGGTGCGCGCTCCACTCCGGACACCGATCATATGTGGCCCGCACTTTTGAGCGCGAGGCTGCTGGCCAACAAGAGCACGGCGAACCTGGCGGTCGTGGATATGGGAATCGGCGGCAACCGGCTGCTGCGCGACGGCAGTGGGGCAAGTGCGTTGGCTCGGCTGGACAGGGATGTGTTCAGCCAGGCGGGCGTGAAGTGGATGACCATTCTCGAAGGCATCAACGACATCGGGCGCGTGGCGAATCCAACGGAAGATCCGCTTTCCGCCGAAGATCTGATCGCAGGTTTTCAGCAGATTATCGAGCGTGCGCATGAGGTGGGAATTCGCGTGGCCGGCTGCACGATTACCCCCTATGGGGGCGCGGGCTATTTCAGCGAGAAGGGCGAGGCCATCCGGCAGGCCGTAAATACGTTTATTCGCGGTGGGGCGTTCGATGCCGTCATCGATTTTGAGGCAGTGACCTGCCCGGCAAAACCGGTCCATTCATAACTGGAAAATCCGGTACATCTCA
>JBDUBZ010000145.1:0-9240 GCA_040003745.1 Terriglobia bacterium | reverse complement strand
CATTAAAAGCGGAAAACCGGGAATGAAGGTCAAAAGCTCAGCAGAATCCATACGTGCGAGGCATACGAACTCAGGCGCGCACCCCCGCCGGCAGCGCAATCCAGTCGGCGGTTTGCTCGGCGAGAGTGTTGAGGCTGGTCACAATGCGATCCATTTCGAGATTCACCAGGGAATAGCGCTCCGAGGAGGATACATTCGATTCCAGCATGTGGTTGTGGGCTTCGCGCAAATCCGGCAGCCCTTTGGGAAGCGGCGTGCCGCTGCGCAGAGACGCTTCGATCGCCGCGAGAGTGGCGTCGGCGGCCCCGGTAAAGCGCAGAGTCGCCGGCCGCACCTCCTGCCGCTCGGTATGGTAAAGGCCCGATTCGAGCGCCATCACCGCGTTGACGAAGACATGCGAATTGGCGAGCAGCGCGTGCAGCACCGTCAGGCTCGGGGCGGATACGCCGGGCTCGGCGGCGATGCGGTCGATCGACGCTTCGGCATTCGACCGGGCGCGCCGTCCCTGCACGCGGACGCCGTCGATCTCTTCCGGAGAAGCCCCGCCGTAGGCCGCCGCAACTCTGCGGAAATACTCTCGATATTGCGCAATCATTTCCGCCAGCGCGCCGGCCGCCTGGGTGCGCTCCCAGGTGGGCCAGATCGCGTAAATGATCATGGCCATGGCTCCGCCAAACGCGGTATTGATGGCGCGGGCGCGAATCACACCGAAGGGCGCCACCCCGGTGGTCGCGATCAGCAGCACCACGATGGCGCTGAGCGCGGTGACGAAGATTCCGTAGTTGGCGGCCCCGGTCCAGCGCAGCAGGAAGTAGAAAACGGCCATCAGCGCAATATCCGTCGCGATACCGGTATGCACGAAATGAAACAGCGCCGTTGCGAGAATCAGGCCGGCAAAGGTGCCCGCGATGCGAAGAACTCCACGGCTGAGCGTTCCGGTGAAATCGGGCTTCAGGACGATGGCAATTGTCATCGGGATCCAGTAAGTACGCTCCAGACTCAGCATGCGCCCCAGCGTGTCGCCGATCGCAATACAGACCGCCAGCCGGGCCGCGTGGCGGAACACAGTCGACTGAAAGGATAAGTTGGCCAGCAGTTTCGCCCGCACACCGGACAAACGCAGACGCCACGGCTCTTTTCCATTCGGCCGCCAGGGGTGGGGGGCATGCGCCCGGAAGACTGCCCGAAGCTGGCCGCCGAGAGCATCCATTTCCTGACGGGCGTCGGTAACCAGCGCGGCGAAAAAAGTGGAATGCGAACCCCAGTTTTGACTGCCGAACTCCTGGGCCGCGCTCTTGAAAGGCCCGATGTTTCCCGCAGGCGCCGCCGGTAACGCCGCGGCGGCGCCATGCAGCACGCGCAGCAGAGATGCGGCGGCTGCCTTTCCCTGGGGATCGCGCAGCAACCGGCGATAGAGGCGGCCGAGGTTCAGCAGAGACAGACGGATTCGTTCCGCCTGATTCAACAGAAAGATCTGGCGCTCAGCCTCTTCCCCGTGATCGCCATAGAGGCCGCGAAGGGAATCCTGCGCATCGGACAACTGGCTGCTAATGGGTGGGGCAATCGTCGAAGACTGGGGCGACTTTGCCACCTTCGCGAGCGAGCTGTAGATCGCTTCGATAATGCGCTGCTCGGGCTGGTAGCGGCGTATGGGCCACAGGACAATCGCGAGCAGCATTTGCAGCAGGCCGCCGCAGAGGGCGAGGAAGCCGGCTTGCAGAGCCAGCGAAAGGCCCAGCGGTCGCGCCGCAAAGACGATTACGGTGACGAGCGTGATCACCCCCAGGTCTCCGGCGGCCGTTCCGAGCGCCACCAGCATTCCGGCGGCAAATGCCCATAAGGCGGCCAGCAGGATGGCGAGAGCGTTGTTGTTGCCGAAAAGCGCTCCCATGACGACCGCAATGGCGCACACAATACTCGAAAGCAGCATCCGCCGGGCTCGGATGACGTAGGGATCGCGGCTGTCCGAGTAAGAGACGTTCAGCGCTCCAATACCGGCCAGCACTCCGGCGCTGGGCGAACTGAAAATTGTGGCCAGGATAAGGGCGGCCGCGAAGCCAAGCGTGTTGCGCGCTGCGATCTCCGGGTTCAGCTTCGATTTATCGAAACGGGTGAGCGTACCCCAGAAGTTAGCCCACGGCCCGGCCATTTCCTTACGATAGCGGGCGAGCTTCGCCATCATGGCACTTCACTTGCTATGCCCTCACCGATGCAATTACCTGGCGGTTCCGGAAATGATATCGAAGATCGGCGGGATGAAGAGGGCGGGGGCGGTGGAGGCGGCGGAATTGGCGGCATTCATCTGGGAATCGGCGGGACGATCATCGTCGGTCTGCTGAGTCTGGTCTTCCATCAGAACCTCTTTCAGATGTTCTCTGGCGAGCCCACCGCAGCCGTTCCGAGTGGGCAGCACGATACCGCCCGCGACGCCCGCGAGCAGCCGGAAGTGAATACCGTTTCTTCCGTACTCGACGACGTTCAGGGGACGTGGGACAAAACGCTCATCGCTCAGCAGAATCGCCAGTATCATCACGCCAAGCTGGTGTTGTATCGGGACCAGACGAATTCATCCTGCGGCACCGCGCAAACGGCTACGGGCCCTTTCTACTGTCCGGAAGATGAAAAGGTGTATCTCGACCTTGGATTCTTCGACGAACTGCGGTCGCGTTTCGGAGCGCCTGGCGAATTCGCGCAGGCCTATGTGATCGCGCACGAAATCGGGCACCATGTGCAGAAAATTCTGGGTATCGAGCAGAAGGTGCGGCAACTGCAGCAGCGTGAGCCTGGCGAGGTGAATCCGCTCTCGGTGCGCCTCGAATTACAGGCGGATTGTTTCGCGGGGGTCTGGGCGAATTCAACCGAACAGCGCGGGCTGATCGGCGATGCCGATGTGAAATCGGCTATGGGCGCGGCGGCGGCTGTGGGTGACGACCGGCTGCAAAAGGCATCCCGGGGCACGGTGAATCCGGAAACGTTCACACATGGGTCTTCGGCGCAGCGTGTGTCGTGGTTCCAGAAGGGCTTCGAATCGGGAAAAGTCGGTTCGTGCAATACGTTCAGCCAGTAGACGGGTGAGCCGGTGGACGGTTGAGTTTGCTATCCTGCAGCCCAGTCACCGGCCTACAGGAGAAACGCATGGAAAGAAAGTCCGCTTCGGAATATCCGCAGGAACTGCTCGACATTTTCGATAAACATGTACACGGCGAAATCGACCGCCGCGATTTCATTGAACAGGCGAAGAGGTTTGCCGTAGGCGGTATGACGGCGACTGCGATCTGGGAAAGCCTGCGCCCGAATTACGCCTGGGCGCAACAGGTGCCGAAGGACGATGCGCGTATCAGGATCGAATCCGTCGATATTCCTTCGCCCGAAGGGAACGGGAAAATTAACGGGTATCTGGCCAGGCCCGCGAAGGCGGCAGGCAAGCTGCCGGGCATCATCGTGGTCCATGAGAACCGCGGACGGAATCCCTATACGGAAGATGTTGTGCGGCGTCTCGCCACTGCCAATTTCATCGCCATGGCTCCCGATGGATTGACGAGCGTGGGCGGGTATCCGGGGGCGGAAGACAAGGCTGCTGCGCTTTTCGGCCAGGTGGATAAGCCGAAGATGACGAACGATTTCATCGCCGCCGCCGAGTGGCTGAAGAAATCGCCGGAATGTTCGGGCAAAATCGGCGTAGTCGGCTTCTGTTTCGGTGGGGGCATGGCGAACACTCTGGCAGTGCGGATGGGGCCGGATATGAATGCCGCCGTGGCGTTTTACGGAGCCCAGCCGCCGGCGACGGATGTGCCGAAGATTAAGGCGCCGTTACTGCTGCACTACGCCTCGCTCGATACGCGATTGACGGGCGGGTGGCCGGCCTACGAAGCGGCGTTAAAGGCGAATGGTGTGAAGTACGAGGAGTTCGTTTATGAAGGCGCCAATCATGGCTTTCACAACGACACCACGCCGCGTTACGATGAGCCGGCGGCTAAGCTGGCGTGGCAGCGCACGCTCGATTTCTTTAACAAGAACCTGCGGTAGGGCGCCAATGCGCGTCTACTGAGGAAGGGGCTCCTGCAGGCTCGCGCGGACGGCCGGCGGCAATTTATCCGCGTTCAGGAGGAGCAGGCTGACCTGCCACATCTGTTCGTCGGTCAGGGAGTCGCGAAATCCCGGCATCCCCGTAAGCCGGATGCCGTTTGCCACTTTCCAAAAAGTCACGCCCACGGGATCATCCGTAACGCCGTGACCCTTGAACAGCTCCGGAGGCTGGGGAAATTCGCCTTTGGCGACGGCTGTTTGCGCCTGTCCAGGCAAGCCATGACAAACAGCGCAGTGGTTGCGATAAAGCCTGGCGCCGTCGGCGTAAACCTGATCCGAAGCCGCGATGGGCGATGCCTTCGGCGCCTCCTTGTTGACGCGTGCTTTCAAGGCCATACGTGTGAGGAATTTTTCGAAGGGCAGAGGTCGGGCCGAGGTGGCAACAGGCGCCAGGCCGAGGGCAAGAAAAGCCAGGCCTCCCACTGCCAGTAACGCCAGCGCCGCGATGAAGCCCAATACGAATTGCCGCATAGGCCACTATCTTACTCTCACCATTCTTCAGAGTTGGCTTTAGTTTAGACGTGTAGAAGCCCTGGACTCCCCCACCATCCAGTGAAAGCAGTCGACAAGGGTCATCGGATTCCGGAGCTGCAAGTACGGCGGTTTATTCTCCGCGTAGAATGTGGTGAATATGATCGCTTTGATGTGGTTTTTCGCCGTACAAGGCTCTGTTTCAGGCGTTCTTCGATACAGATCAGTGGATTTAGACGGTGAAAAGTCGTATGGTGAAATTCGACGAGCACTACAGAAAGATTGTCTTTTTCGATCAGCGTAATGGATTTTCGACGAATGAGGCTTGAAACTGCACCGATAGCCATCTTCCATGAGAAGACTGTCCCTGACGGCGCCAAGCTCGCCGGCTGGGCGGCGCTGGTGCGTGCGCTCGCCATTTCTGCACCCGTGCGACGCCCGAGTTGCGTCTCAGAACAGTTTGTCAACGGTAGCCGCCGGGAGGAGGAAGGATGGGTCGTTTTCGACAAGCGGTACTGGCCCGGGGACGATCTTGCCGATCACCTGACTTTCGCTCTCCGCCACGAAAACATCGATCTGCTGATCTTGAAGCGGGCCTTCGAAGCCGTGCCCCAGGCCGAGTTTGAGGCTATGGTTCGGGCCGCCCCCACGGGAATATCTGTCCGCCGCGCCTGGTATATGTACGAAACCCTGACCGGCCGAACTCTTGACATTGATGATGCCCCGCGCGCGGTGGCGGTCGATCTTCTCGATCCGAAGGCCTATTTCACGGGCAAGCCGCGCCTGTCCACGCGTCATCGCGTGCGGGACAACCTTCTCGGCTCTGGCCGGTTTTGTCCGATCATCCGGCGCACCAGGGCTCTCGAGGAGACCCTCAATCTCGACCTTGCCGCCAAAGCGCGGGCTACTGTGGGCGGGACCGGTGCGCATCTGGTCGCGCGCGCTGCCAGCTTCATGTTGCTGGCTGACAGCAGGGCGAGCTTCGAGATCGAGGGCGAACGTCCGCCTCGCAATCGTCTGGAGCGGTGGGGCAGGGCTGTCCTGCAAGCGGGGAAGAACCGGCTCACGCTCAATGAAATCATCCGACTCCACAGCGTCCTGATCGAGGACACACGCTTTGTGAAGGCCGGTCTGCGTTCCGACGGCGTCTTTTTAGGCGAACGGGACCATAGCGGCGATCCCTTGCCAGAGTTTATTGGGGCGCGACCCGCGGACCTGGCCGATCTGATGAACGGCTTCCTGGAGGCCAACGACCGCATGCGCGACGACAGCATCGACCCGGTGCTGCAAGCCGCGAGCAGCGCCTTTGGCTTTGTCTACGTGCACCCGTTTGAGGACGGCAATGGGCGTTTGCACCGGTGCCTCGTCCATCACGTCCTCGCCGAACGGAAATTTACGCCGCCTGGCATGGTGTTCCCGGTTTCCTCCGTCATGCTGGATCGAATCGATGATTACCGCTCGACCCTGCAGTCCCATTCCGGCCCGCTCATGCCCTTCATAGAGTGGCGCCCGACGCCGCAGCGCAACGTCGAGGTGCTCAACGAGACCGCCGATTTCTACCGCTATTTCGACTGCACGGAAGCGGCCGAGTTTCTTTACGCCTGCGTCAGGCGGACTGTCGAACACGATCTGCCGCGCGAAATTGACTATCTTCGCCGACACGACGAGGCAATCCGACGCATCATGGATGCGGTCGAGATGCCGAACTATCTCGCCGAAAATCTGGTCATGTTCGTCCGAAACAACAGCGGTACTCTGTCCAGGCGGCGACGTGACGGGGAGTTTAAGAAACTGCGTGACGACGAGGTGACTTTACTCGAAGGCATCGTCGGCGACGCTTTCGAGGGGTTCGAGGAGCGCTCTCGACCGGCGGCGGGCGTCGACGCCCTTAACGATTGACCGCCGGCCAGCACCTTCGACGAGCCCCGAGTCTCGCTTCAATGTGGGTACGCCCAGCCCCTGGGAGACTAGTTCTGAGTCAGCCTATGGACTTCGAAATGAAACCGGTCGGGCGGCAGATGCGCGGAGGCATCGGGCGACATCTGCGCCCAGGCCTGATAGGCCGTGCCTGCCAGCCTTCCGTTCAGAAAGAACAGGAACTGGTCCGAGCAGCAGTCGATAGGGGGTGGCTGCCGGAAGGCCAGCCGTGTGCCGACGGCGCGATCCAGCGCTACACCTTCGGTAGGCACGTGTTTCTCCAGCAGCAGATCCACGAAACTGCTGCGTGCAGCATGCGGCCAGATGTCATGCGCGAGCAGGTTCCGCAGCGCATCGGAGGAATCAAAGGTGATTTCGCACTGCCGAATCCACTCGACTACGGAATCTCCCCATGCCCAGTGCGACAGCAGTCCAATGTATTGATCGGTGAGGTGGAGTGCCAGGTCGAACCGGCGCTGCTCCAGAATCTGCGGCTCGCAATCGGCCACCATGTCCTCTGTATCCACGATCTGCGCGGCGCGCGCCACCAGCTCTTCGCGCGTACCCTCATCGGGAACCGCGCGTACCAGCAGAGGAGGCAGTTCATGCAAGCCAGCTCCAGGAATTTCGATGTAATGCCTGTTCATCATTCCCCTCCTGTCCAACAAACCTGCTGAATATAGAGACGCAAACGAACGGCCAACCTGTTTCCGGTATAACACGATACGGCAACGATTCTTTAACGAAAGTTCCGATGCAAGGCATAGAACCCTCTTATAGAGACGAATGCTATATTCGCGTCAGCATGCCGGAATACAGTATTGGACTCGATCTCGGAGGTACGAATCTGCGGGCGGCGGCGGTCTCGCGCGATGGCGCCATGCTCGGCAGGATCGAAGGGAAGACTCACTATTCCGAAGGCCGGGACGCTATCGTCCACAACATGGTGGAAGCGATCGGCGGGCTTCGGGACCAGTTCGGCAAAGAGTCCCTGGCGGGCATTGGAATCGGGGTCCCCGGATTTATATCGCTGAAGGAAGGCATTATTCGCAACTGCAACAACATCGCTTCCCTCGAAGGTTTTCCCATACGCGATGAGCTTGGGAAGCAGCTCGGCGCGCCCGTGATTCTCGAAAACGACGCGAACGCAGCCGCCCTTGGCGAAAAGTGGAAAGGCGCCGGCCGCGGTGTCGAGGACCTGGTTATGCTTACTCTCGGTACTGGTATTGGCGGCGGCATCATTTCCGGAGGCAAAGTGCTGCGCGGCTCCAATGGCATGGCGGGAGAGCTCGGGCATATTACTGCCGTGCCTTACGGGAACCCCTGCGGCTGCGGGAATTGCGGGTGCGTGGAAAAACATGCGTCGGCCACCGCTATTTCGGCGCAGGCGCGGATGCTGGGTCTGGGCGAGAGTCTTACCGCGAAAGAGGTCTGGGAGATGGCGCGCGCCGGAAATGAAAAGGCGAAGCGGATCTTTACTTCTGCTGGGGAAGCTATCGGGATTGTGCTGGCCACGCTGGTGAATACTTTTAACTTTCCGCTGTATCTGCTTGCCGGCGGGCTCATCGGAGCGTGGGACGAGTTCTCGCCCGCCATGCTGGCCGAAACCAGCCGCCGGTCGTTCACCTTCCGGGCTACGAAGACGCGCATCGAGAGGGCGCAGCTTGGCAACGAGGCGGGCCTCTACGGCGCGGCGTACCTTCCCTGGTCCGAAATTTAGGGCATAGTGCGAAATTTAATCTATGTGGCTTGGGCTTGATATCGGAACCGGAAGCAGCCGTGCGCTTCTGGTAAATCGCAAAGGCGAAGTGGTGGCGGCGCACACGGCGGCGCACGAAGACATTCTGATGCTGCAGCCTCTCTGGGCCGAGCAGCGCCCGGAGAACTGGTGGGATGCCGGGGTGGCGGCCATCCGGGGCGTTCTCGCAGCGGGTCAGATCAGTGGGAGTGAGATCCGGGGTATCGGGCTTTCGGGCCAGATGCATGGGCTGGTGGTGCTCGATGCCGCTGACCAGGTGCTGCGGCCTTCCCTGATCTGGTGCGATCAGCGCAGCCAGGCTCAGGTGGATTGGGTTAACGCGAAGGTCGGCAAAGCGCGTGTGCTCGAATGCATCGCGAACCCCGTGCTCACAGGATTCACGCTGCCCAAGCTGCTATGGGTGCGCGATAACGAGCCGAAGATTTTCGAGCAGGTGCGCAAGGTGCTGCTGCCCAAGGACTACGTGCGCTTCCGGCTCACGGGCGAATTTGCGACGGAGGTTTCGGATGCGTCGGGCACGGCGTTGTTTGACGTCATGCGGCGGCGGTGGTCGTTCGAACTGGCTGAGGCGCTGGGCATTGACAAATCCGTGCTGCCGACGTGTTATGAGTCGAGCGATATCACGGGCGCCATATCGAAAGAAGTGGCGGCGCTGACGGGGCTCAGCGAGGGAACTCCCGTGGTGGGTGGCGGCGGCGATCAGGCGGCGAGCGCGGTGGGCAACGGCATTGTGATGCCGGGCATTGTTTCATGTACGCTCGGCACTTCGGGCGTGGTGTTCGCGCACATGGAAGAGGTCGCCTACGACCCCGCCGGCAGGGTGCATACGTTTTGCCATGCGGTGCGGGGCAAGTGGCATGTGATGGGTGTGACGCAGGGCGCGGGGCTGAGTCTGCAGTGGTTTCGTAATCAACTGGCGCCGGGAACCGCTTATTCCGAACTCACCACGGAAGCGGCGACGGCTCCGGCGGGATCGCACGGACTCTACTGGCTGCCTTATCTGATGG
>JBDUBZ010000144.1:0-9254 GCA_040003745.1 Terriglobia bacterium | reverse complement strand
CTCCTTTTCGTGAGTGCCGCTAAATCTGGCTCCCGGTCTAACTCGTCTTCGCTGTAGCCAAGCGATTTACACCTACTAAGTGCCGCCAGCGCCCGGTCTGTTTCGCCTGCAACGGCAAACACTCTGGCCGCGTAAAACTGAACGTATCTGTCACCGGGAACCTGCTTCAGCGCCATCCCGATCTGCGTTATAGCTTCGCGAGTTCGGCCAAGCTTAGCAAGATAGAGAGCATAACTCTTGCGCAGACGCACGTTGGCCGGGTTAATCGCCAGTTGCGCGCCCGCCAGCTGAACGGCATGGTCGAAGGCCTCCCGGGCGGCTTCCTTTTGTGCCGGGATCTGCCAGCGCGCGTCCCCAAGATTTCCCCAGTTCACGGGATTGGCCGGCTGCATCTGAGTGGAGGCGAGCGCATGCGCCGCGGCCTCTTCATAATTCCCCTGGTAGAAGTAGATGGCGCATAGATTGGCGTGCGCCAGAGCACTGGGTCCATTTGACAGCGACTTCTTAAAGTTTGCCTCCGCCTCCGGCAGGCGATTCATGTTGAAATACAAAGCTCCAAGATTGCTGAAGATCAGCTCGGAATTGGGCGCCAGCGCCGCTGCTTTCGTGAATTCCTGTTCGGCATTCCGGAAGTCCCCGCGATCCACATAAAAATTACCGAGGGCATTTTCGAGCGGCCAGTAGCCGGGCCGCAGCGCGATGGCCTTGCGCAGGGTCGTTTCGGCTTCAACAGGATGGCCTGCCGATGCCAGCGTTTGGGCCAGCAACTGATAAGCCTCGACGTTCCCCGGCTCGTTTTCAAGAATCTTCCCAAACAAACGAATCGCCGATTGAAAATGCCCGGTAGCTTTTTCGATCATCGCCTGCGCCATCAGCGCCTCCCGGCCCGCGCCCGCTTCCGCGGCGCGATTTACCTCCGCATCCGCCAGCGCCAGCCATTTGGGATCGCTTGTGAGCAGGCTTTTCCAGAAATAGGCCTCCGCCAGTTTGGCCCTGGCCAGTGCAAAATGCGGGTCCTCGTGCAAAGCCTTCTGAAGATTTCCGATCGCCGAGTCGGGGCGCCGCGTTTCCACCTCGCCCACTCCCAGCAGATAAAGAGAGTAAGCGGCGGAACTGGCCGTAGTCTCCCCACGCGGGCGTTCGCTCGTCCGCGGCAGGGGACCAAAACCCAGCAATGAGCCCAGCGCTTCGGCGAGTTTATCCTGCAGATCGGCCGTCTCCGAGGCCTTGACTGGGATCATCCGCGTATCTCTCTGGCCCATCGAAGCCGCATCGTCCAGGTTTAGATTCAGACGAAGGTAGTCCGCCGTCTTCTGAGCGCTCCCCGTTAATGCCAGGTCCGCCTTGAATTGGCGGCGCGCTTCGGCAATTGTCCTCACATGTTCGCGGCGTAGTTCGGAGGATGGCACCACCAGCAGATTATGCGCGGTAGCGACCATGGAGAGCAGGCCTGTCACTGTCTCCTGAAGCCCATCGCAAAGCGCCTGATTCGCCGGGTCTCCGCCCAGATTCTCAAAAGGCAGCACGACCATCACCTGCGCCGGGCGCGGCCCGGGATGACTCCTGAAATAACCCAGCGTTAATGCGGCGGCCATCAGAAAAAGTCCGCCAACTGACCAGTACAGTTTCTTCCGCCCGCTCGCATACGGCTTATGGCGCGGCACGGTCATGCTCCTCGTGGAAGCAACAGAGTCAACCGGACTCCCGATCTGTTCCAGTAACTCGCTCACCGATGCGAATCGGTCTTCCGGGTTCGGCGAAACCGCGCGATTGATCGCGTCCGCGAGCGGCGCGGGAAGATCGGTCCGCACAGAATTCAACGGAACGCGTGGAGCTTTCAACACCTGATCGACCAGCGTCATCAGATTTTTCGCGCTGAACATCGAGTGACCCGCCGCGAGTTCGTAAAGCGTCACGCCAAGGGCGTAAATGTCACTTCTTACGGTCGCCTCTTCGCCGCGAATGAGCTCAGGAGCCATGTAGGCAAGGGTTCCCACGGACGCGCCTGAATGCGTAAGATCCTCGGAATCCGATGGCTTCGCCAGCCCGAAATCCACCAGCTTCAGAGTGCCGTGCTCGCTGAACATGCCGTTGGCGGGCTTCACATCGCGATGCAGAATGCCTCTGGTGTGCGCAAAGTGCAGCCCGTCGCCCAGCTGATGCGCATATCGCTGAAGCTCGGCCGCATCCACCCCGCCGGGCCGCCGCCGCGCCGCCAGAGATCCGCCAGGCAGGAATTCCATGGCAAGGAAAGGCTCCCCATCCCAGTCGCCAACCTCATACAGCGTGGCAATATTCGGATGGTTGAGAGCGGCAATCGACTCGGCTTCGCGCCGGAAGCGTTTGACCATCTCCGCCGAATCCGACCCCGAGTCCCGCAGAAACTTCAAAGCGACAGTGCGGTTCAGCCGCTTGTCGAGCGCTTTGTAGACCACGCCCATGCCGCCGTGCCCGCACTCTTCGACGATCTCGTAGTGCGGATGCGGAGCTCTCTCGTTAGCAGCGCTCGCGGACATCCTTGTCGAATGATGTTACCGCAGGGCGTGCCAGGCCGCTATTGCAAAATCGGCAGTTCCAGATAGTTTGGAGCCACAAACAGACTGCCCTGTGTCGTGCCGCCCTGTACGACAGACTTCAGTTCGCGGCTGAGCTGAGCGGACGTGCTTCGGCCTTCGAAGAAAGACCGGAACGCCTCCGTGACCAGCCGCACCTGCTCGCCGGATTCATGCACAAACTCCAGCCGGAAGTGCCGGATGCCCGCATCGCGCCACCACCGCAGATGCGCACTCGCCTCCTGTGCCTGCGCCCCGAACACAGTGTTCCGGCAGCCCACATCGGCCGCCACAGGGTGCGACCTGCCGTGCTCGTCCCGCAATTCCACGCGGTGCGTTTCACAGGGGCGCCCGCAATCTTTGTAACTGGTGCCCGTCGAGAGAAACCGGCAGAAGACGCAATGCTCGGTGTGAAAAACAGGCAGGTGCTGATACGCGATCGCTTCTATCCGTTCGGGCTTCGAGCACCGGGCCAACTCGGCGATCTGCTCCGCGTTCAGGTCGTGAGCCGGCGTGAGCCGGTCCACTCCCAGCTCGAAATAGCTGTCCGCGGAAACTGCATTCGCGGCATTCAGACTGAAGTCGCCAATGAGAAACCGCTTCGCCAGGCCGCCGGTCTGATTCAGAATCCCCGTCGACCGCACCACGATCTGACATTCGAGAGACAACAGGAAATCGACAATACGGCCTTCGCCCGGCTTCAACACCCGCGGACTGGCCACCCGCGCCGTGATCCCCGCCTGCTTCACCCTCGCAACGGAAGGCCGCAAACCGTAGAGATCCAGATAATCGAGTGTGATGCTCGCCGGCCTGAGATCGAGAGCTGCGTCCAGCTGTTCGGGGTTCCTGACCAGAAGATGGATCTGCGGTTTTTCGCCGGCAACGGCTTCGGCGCGATGCGGTTCGAGCGCGATCTCGTGAATCTCCCGTGGGGGACGCACCACCTGCAGCGCCTGCAATTTTTCCACGGCATCGCGGCGCAACTGGTTCAGCATCGACACCGGCGCGAAGGGCGCACCCTCCGCATCGAGCACGACATCCTTTAATTGGTAAGAACTATTGCCCAGCCGCCCAAACTGATCCCGCAGAGTCTCGGCGTTCAAAGCCCTGTTCTGCGAAGCCTGCAGGGGTTCGCTGGATTCCACTTCAACCGCCACTTCACCCACGCTCCACTTCGTCCGCAGAGGCAATCCAACACGCGCGCTCACCTGCACGTCCACCGGCTGCCGATGTGGAGGGAACGCCACCGTTAAAGCCGGATCGTGCGTCCGCCAGACCAGATCTCCCGGCCGGATGCGGTCGTAGTGAATCTGGCCATTGCCGAAAGTGACCTCGAGGTTGCCGCGCGGTGTGACTCCGTAAATGCGGCCGCCCTCTTCCGGCTCGCCGGGGCTGCGCCAGTCCGCCGCATCGAACACAACTCCATCACCAGCCTTCAACGGGGCGATCTCGTGAGAAGCGGACGGTTTCACCACAACCATGCCCTCCTCCACACGAACCACGCGTCCCATCAGCACGCCGCGATGCCGCGGGGAACGTCCTTTGACGACGGTCTGATGATTCGTCCCGGTCACGAAGTGCGCGCCCAGGCCGCGCGAATAGACCTGTTCGAGACGGAGTTCTTCCGCAGGAGTATCCCCAACCGGACGCCCTGCCCACGCCTCATCCACCGCCTTGCGATAGGCGTGCGTCGTCACCGCAACATACTCCGGGTCTTTGTAACGGCCCTCGATCTTCAGAGCCGCCACGCCCGCCGCGATCATCTCCGGCACCTGGCGCAGCGTGTAGAGATCGCCGGGTGACAGCAAATAACGCGCGTCGCCCAGAGGCTTCTGTTCGCCATCGACAATCAGGTCGTAAGGAAGCCTGCACGCCTGGGCGCATTGCCCCCGGTTAGCGCTGCGGCCGCCCCACGCTTCCGAAGAAAAACATTGTCCGGAATACGCCACGCAAAGCGCGCCATGCACGAACATTTCGAGCTCCGCCCCGGTCTGATCGAAAATTTTTCGGATCTCATCGAGCGATAATTCGCGCGCGAGCGTGACCCGGTCCACACCCAGGCTTTGCACAAACCGCACGCCCTCGGCATCCGTGATGCTCATCTGCGTGCTGGCATGCAGCTCGAAATCGGGCGCAATCCGCCGCGCCAGTTTCAGGATTCCGATGTCCTGCACAATAAGCGCGTCCACGTTCGCCCGCGCTACCGCCGCAATGGCGGATGCAGCGCTCGCCAGTTCATGCTCGAAGACCAGCGTATTGAAAGTCAGATAACCGCGAACACCGCGCCCGTGCAGCGTTCGCATCACATCCGGCAGCTCTTCCAGTGAAAAGCCGACCTTGGCGCGGGCTGTGAAATGCTTCAGCCCGAAGTAAACCGAATCCGCCCCGGCGTCGATGGCCGCGTGCAGCTGCGGCCAATAGCCGGCCGGGCTCATTACTTCGGGTTTCATTTTTACTGCACTACTTAAACGATCGCGGCAGTATTGGCGAGTTCGCCGATCTCCGGAACGCGAATTCGCACCACGTCACCGGGCGCGAGCGCCACCTCTTCGGTGACGATAATGCCTGTCCCCGTGCAAAGCACGCTGCCCGCCGGCACAGGATTCGAACGGATCAGGTATTCGACAATGTTTTCGATTTTCCGGTGCAGTTTCGCTGTGGAGGTCTTACCCGAAAAACGCACTTCATCGCCGCGCAGAATCTCGCAAGTGATCTCAAGATTATAAGGATCGGTAATTTCGTCGGTCGTAACCATCACCGGACCCAGCGCACAGCAGCCCTTGTAGACCTTCGATTGCGGAAGATAAAGCGCGTTCTCACGCTCGATATCCCACGCCGAAACGTCGTTGGCGATCGTATAGCCGACGATCTTCCCGCCCTTTCCCAGCACAACCGCAAGCTCGGGCTCGGGCGCCGTGAACTTCGAATCCGAACGGATCCCGATGGATTGTCCCGGACCTACGCAATTCCGCGCCGTACCTTTAAAAAAAATCTCCGGGCGGGGCTCACGGTAAACGTACGCGTACATGCCTTCGCGCGTGCCCTTATCAAGCTCAACCGTCTCGCCATCGCGGAACGCCGCGCTGGTTTCGTAAGTGCAGCCCGATGCCCAGACTTCCGTGGGAGAAATCGGGATCAGCGGAGTCGCCGCCACCCCATGCCGGCTCGCCAGCCGCGCAGCCAGTTCGTGCAGTGGCGTCACCTCGGCATCGGCTCGATTGATCAGGTCGCAAAGCGTGTGGGCCGGGATCGGTCTGGCCGTCCCACCCTCGAAAATCGCGGCTATGATAGAGCCGCCGTGTCTGATTTGTCCAAGTTGCATGATAGTGGTTAGTACTTCAGGTAGACGGTCTTGAAGTCACTGTAGAAATCGAGCGCAGCCGGTCCCTGCTCCTTGGGGCCGAAACTCGAATCCTTCGTGCCTCCAAACGGCAGCTGGTATTCCACGCCGGCGCTCGGAAGGTTGATCGTCAGCAAGCCCGCCTCGGCGCGATAGACATAATCGAGCGCTCGCGAAAGATTCGAGGTCTGGATCGACGACGAAAGGCCGTAAGGTGTGTCGTTGGCGATCCGCATGGCGTCGTCGAAATCCTTCGCGCGCTGCACGGCGAGTACCGGTCCGAAAATCTCCTCGCGGGCGATGGTGTCGGTGGCCTTAACATCGGCGAAAATGGTGGGCTCGACGAAGTAGCCTTTGTCATACGCGCCGCCGGTCAGGCGGTTGCCGCCGCAACGGGGTGCGCCCGATTCCTTCTTCCCGATCTCGATGTATTTGAGCACCGTCTCCATCTGGCCCTTGTCGACGCAGGGCCCGATGTCGATACCGGGCTGCATGCCGTCGCCAACCTTCAGCTTCTTCGTTCGTTCCACGAGCGCATCGAGGAACTGATCGTAAATTCCTTCTTCCACGATGCAGCGGCTGGTGGCCGTACACTTCTGGCCGGTGGAGAAGAACGCCGCATTGACAACGTTTTCAACGGTCGCTTTCAGATCGCAATCGGCCAGCACGATGGTGGGGTTCTTGCCGCCCATTTCGAGCTGAATACGAAGGCGCCGCTTACTCGCTTCGGTGTGGAGCCAGTTGCCCACATCGTTTGAGCCGGTAAACGAAATCGCCTTGATCGCCTTCGCCTTGACCATGGCTTCGCCCAGTTCCGCGCCGGAACCCGCCACGAAATTCACCACGCCCTTCGGAATGCCGGCCTCATGCAGCGCTTCCACAAGGCGCCACGCGCAGAGCGGGGCCACCGACGCCGGCTTCACGATGATGGTATTGCCGCAGATCAGAGCCGGCGCCATCTTCCACGCCGGAATCGCGATGGGAAAATTCCATGGCGTAATCAGCCCGGTCACGCCGATGGGCTTACGCACCGCAAACACATGTACGCGCTCACGCTCGGAAGGCACCATTACGCCGTCGAGCCGTGAACCTTCGCCACCGAAGTAGCGGAAGATATTGATGGCGCGCCGGACCTCGCCCTTCGCCTCCGGCAGGGTCTTCCCTTCCTCGCGCGTCATCTCCGCGCCCAGCTGGTCGAACTTCTTCTCGAGGATCTCGGCGGCCTTATAGAGGATATTGCCGCGCGCCGGTGCGGGCATCGATGCCCAGCCGGCCAGCGCCGCTTCAGCCGCATTGGCAGCCGCTTCCATATCGGCGGCGGTGCCTTTGGAAAAGGTGGCGACGACTTCATCCGTGTTGGCCGGGTTGCGGCTCTCGAATGTCTTGGCGCTGCTTACCCACTCGCCATTGATGTAATTAGCAAAATGCGGAGTACTGGATTGAGGTGTGCTCATGAATTTGATTTTTTCTTTCGACCGCTGTTAGATGACTAAAACTGGACTTTCGGTGCGTTCCGCGCGCCAGGCTCGGTCTTGAAATACGCGTCTTCGCGCTGAAAGCCCGATAAGGATGCGACCAGACTCGCGGGAAACAACTGCAAATCCGTATTGTATTTCTGGACCGCGTCGTTATAGCGGCGGCGCGCCTGCAGGATCCTGTTCTCCGTCCCTTCGAGCGAAAACTGCAGCTGCTTAAAATTCTCATTGGCCTTCAGATTGGGATAATTTTCTACCACCACCATCAAACGGCCCAGGGCGCCCGTCACCTGATTGCTCGCATCGATCTTCTCCTGCGGCGTTCTCGCGCCACTCATCGCGGCGCGGGCATTAGCGAGCGCTTCAAAGACAGACGTCTCTTCTTTGGCATAGCCTTTCACCGTCTCGACCAGGTTCGGGATCAGATCGGCGCGTCTTTGCAGATCGGCATCCACCTGGCTCCATTCCGCGTTGATGGTTTCGCGCTCTGTCGCCAGCTTGTTCCGCGACTGTATGAATCCACAACCGCCCAGCAGCAGGGCGAGCCCCACGACTATAGCAATGATGAAACCTGGCTTCATGATTTCCCCCGGGCGAGGCGGTCCACGGCGCCAATCACCTTTTCAATCTCTTTCATATACTTCGCAAGCAGCATCGCCGGCTCGATCGCATCCGCCTTCACACGCTCTTCGCGCCGGTCCAGCAACGTCATGAACGGCGCCGGATCGATTCCGAAATGCCGCTGCGCACCCTCGATGATTTCCCGTTTCCGGACCGTCGCCTCCTCCCCGTGCAGGATCAGCGCATGACGGAAAAGCACGCAGAACGTAGACACCGAATCGAGCAGCAGACGGCGCAGAACGTCTTTATCCGAAAGTATACCGGAGGCTTTCTGGCGCAGCCTTAACAGTTTCGCCCGCAGATCGTGTTCCACCTGTGCCCGGTAGAACGAATTGTCGATCGCGAGGTCCGTCACCAGGTCTTCGCCGAACAGAATCCGGTGATGCGCGCGGATATCGTGAAATTCGATGGCGAAACAATCGGCCGACTGAGTGACCTCCTCCGCTGTCAGCAGCAAAGGAGAAGGGTTTCCCTTCTCCTTCCACCACCGGAAGACGCGCTCCGAAGCCGCCAGCTCCACCGGCGTCACCTGATTCAGGATGCACAGCACGTTGTAATCGGAAAAGTTCTCGTTATGATCGCCCGTAACGGCCGACCCGTAGAGCACCACCGACAGCAGATCGGTGCCCAGAGCCTTTTTCAGTTTCTCAACGAGTTCGTCGAGTTCAGTCTTGGCGGGCATTGGCTTTGGTTATTCTATCTACCAGTCACTCGAAGCCCCGCCGCCGCCCGAATCGCCGCCGCCGAAGCCACCGAAACCACCGCCCGATCCGCCGGAACCGAAACCGCCAAATCCACCGCCACCCCCGCCGCCCGACCAGTTTCCGCGGCCTGAATTCAGCACCTGACCGAGCAGCATGCCAGTCCAGAACCCACTTCCGCCGCCGCCCCCTCCATAACGCCCGCCACCGCCGCGCCGCAGGAAAGCCAGCAGCATGAAGATGCCCATCAGGATAAGCGGCCAGGGCAGGCTGTCCCGTGTGTCCCTCTGTACCGGATGCGGCCGCGAAGGGGGCGTAACCTGCACGTTCTTCGAAGCTGCGATTGTAGACCCCAGGCGCTGGGCCGCCGTGAGCAATGCGGCCCCGTACTCGCCCTGCCGAAGCGCGGGACGCATATCGTCGAGCAGCAATCCCGCCATGCTGTCGGGGACCGACTCACCCAGGCCGCCACCGACTTCGAGGCGCGATTTGTGGTCGCCCACCGACAACAGCACCATGAGGCCGTTGTCTTCTTTCTTCTGCCCGACACCCCAGGCGTGAAAGG
>JBDUBZ010000143.1:0-9418 GCA_040003745.1 Terriglobia bacterium | reverse complement strand
ACGGGGATCCCATTCGGTGACTTTCCCAGTGTGCCAGACTCGATAGTTGACTCAAGTCCGCGTATCTCGTAAAGGGGCCGATCGCTTTCGCGATGGCCACCCCTGGATTTTTCGTTCCGATGTTCTGGATGCCTCGGAAGCCCAGCCGGGCGATATCGTTCGCGTGCTGGACCAGCAGAACCGGTTCCTCGGCCAGGCCCACTACAGTTCGGCCTCGCAGATTGCCTTGCGGATGCTGTCAGGCGGTGCCGAGCCGGTGGATTTCGGCGCGCGCATCGCGGCGGCGCAGCGCTTCCGCGAGAGCGTGGTCAAAGATTCCACCGCCTATCGTTTGGTACATGCCGAGGCCGATTTCCTGCCCGCGCTCATAGTGGATCGCTATGCCGATTGTTTTACCGTGCAGGCTCTGAATCAGGGGATGAATCGGGCGCTGCCGGAGATTGTTGCCGCGCTGCAGGATCAGTTCTCTCCGCGCGCGATTGTGGCCCGCAACGATGCGGCGGTACGGTCGCTGGAGGATCTGCCGCGTGAGACATCGGTGGTGGCAGGTTCGCTTGACGCGCCGGTGCAGGTGCGCATGAACGGCCTCGACATGGAGGCCGATCTGCTGCATGGGCAGAAGACCGGGGTCTTTCTGGATCAACGGGAGAATTACCGGGCCGCCGCGAAATATGCCAGTGGCCGGGCGCTCGATTGCTTCACCAGCTCGGGCGGCTTTGCGCTGCATCTGGCAAGGGTCTGCGAAGGTGTGGAGGCGGTTGATTCGAGCGCGCCCGCACTGGCTGCGGCGGCGCGGAATGCCAAAGCCAATGGCATTGGGAATATAGATTTTAAGGAGGCTGATGCCTTCGAAATACTCTCCCGCTACACATCGGCGCGCCGCACCTTCGAAACGATCGTTCTCGATCCACCGGCCTTTGCGAAGTCACGCAAGCAGCTGGAGGGGGCAATGCGCGGGTATAAGGACATCAACCTGAGGGCGTTGCGTCTGCTGGGCCCGGGCGGGATTCTGATTACGTGCTCGTGCTCGCATCATGTCAGCGAAGCGATGCTGCTGGGAGCCGTGGCCGAGGCTTCGCTCGATGCCGGACGCACGCTGCGCGTGCTGGAGCGGCGCACACAGGCGCAGGATCATCCGATACTGCTCACGGTGCCCGAAACGCATTATCTGAAGTGCGTGATTCTGCAGGTTGCTTAGTCGGCAATAGCTTGAGTTTTACTTTTCGGACGGCGATGAAGTGGCTCGTTTTTCGCAATGCGCGATCTTCGCCGTCACCGGAAGTCCGATTGAGTTCCGTCCCCACGTATCGAGTCATATCCACGGATAGCCGACAAACCAGTCAACTTGGGTCGTCGCGTTACTTATCTAAGTCGGAACCGTGCCCAGTGATTCTCATAAGAATGGCATTTCGAATGCCTTCGCCGTAGGCCGCGCCGAGCAGGACGAACTCTCGGTTCCCGCCTTCCGGGAGGCCGAGCGTTAGTATGCCGGAGTGCAGAATCCGGCCCATCCCCCATTTTGTTTTGCCCGCAAAATCGACGGACCTAATCTCGCCATAAGGAATGACGAAGGTATTTGGCCCGCGCATCAGTTCATTGAAGGCCGCCGACCCTGGGGACATCTCAGGATCGTCCAGCAATTCCTCGATCGGTTTGTAGAACTCGGGGTATTGTGCAGTAACCGGGCCGGCAAACTTCCACCCCTGGAGGCCTTCATCTGTGATGAATACCAGAAACGAACGGTTAAGTACTAAAGCAAAATATTGCATCGCGACGAAGCCCGTATGTAAGTGCGCAGGCGCCGAACTTCCCGGTGAGTTCATTCCGACCATGATCGCGCATCGCCGTCGGTACTAAGGTCCATTTGGACGCAAAACGCCTATTTTGCGGAGGTGAATGGAATCAAGCCCTCGCGCCTGGACAGATCGAATTGGCGGAATTAATATGCCTGGCCGCGATTGTCAACCCCGTGGATCCGAACCCTGTCGGCCGTGTCGAGGTCGAAGAACACCCGCCACTTGCCGACTCGAAGCCTGAACAACCCATCCCGATCGGCGAGTCGTTTGACATCGCCCTCACCAGAGCCGCCGTAGCGTGTCAGTGCCAGGAGAATCCTCTCGCGGTATCGCGATCAAGTCGTCTGAGGTCGGCGCGAGCGGCAGGCTCCCAATCTACGTTCAAAGGCCGAATTCCCGAAGCACTTCCTGATGACCAATCCCAGCAGATGGATTGGCCCTCGCCTTATCAATCCGCGCGAGGCGATCCGGATCAACCGGGGCTTCCCGCAACGCGAGGAATTCGAGATACCTTCCTGCCGCCCTTAGTTCATCCCTTCCTTGGCGTGCAACGCCCCGAGCTCCCGCTTCAGATATTCCCTGATATTCCCGACGCACCTTTGGATCCCTGGGCGAATTATAAATGTCGCTCTCTTTGTACTTAGCATTCTCGTGAAGGAACTTATCCTGGGTCCACGCATCGTGGATGTGCAGTTTATCCGCCTTATCGAGAATCTTCTTCACCAGATGCGGCGGGATGAAAATATACTCCCTCGCGGTCGCCAGAAACCACGTCGCCGGGCAACACGGTCGCCTGTCCGATCCGTACCTGAACATTGATGCCTGCGATCACACTGCCGCCGTGACGTACAGGAGCCTACTATCGCGGCTTCCCGAAGGTGTCCGCTACCAGGACATCGCCATCGTTCAGCGTGTCGGGGACGCGCTGGCTGCCGTTGTTGCGCAGACCCTTCGCCTTCGCCTCAGCCTCGTTCTGAACCTTGATATCCGGACGCGTGGGCATGAACTGAACCGTGACCGCAGGGCAGGTCTGTTTCTTTTCGGGATGCAGAATGCGGAGGTCGCCTTCGTACTGATTGCGATATCCTTCACGCGGCAATCAGGAGGAAGGCGGGAAAGATCTGCTTCCTGCGCTTCTCCACCGCACGGCTATTTGTCTGTTAAAGCGGCTACTCCGGGCAGCGTCACGCCAGAAAGAAACTCGAGCGACGCACCGCCTCCCGTGCTCACGTGCGTGATCTTGCTCGTAACGCCGGCGCTCTTGATCGCCTTTTCAGAATCGCCGCCGCCCACCACAGATACGGCGCCGGAATCGGCAACAGCTTTGGCGAGTGCGACCGTCCCGCGGTCGAAGGGAGGCATTTCAAAGACGCCCATAGGCCCGTTCCAGATGATGGTCTTCGCCCCGCGGATAATCTCTTCGTAAATCGCGATGGTCTTTTCCCCAATATCGAGCGCCATTTTGCCCTCGGGGATGTCGGCCACGGTCTCGTGCTCGGCGCCTGCTTTGAACTCGGAAGCAACCACGTGGTCCACCGGCAGCACGAGTTTCGAGCCGAATTCCGCCATCAGCTTTTTCGCAAGCCCGACCTTATCGTCTTCAACCAGCGACTTGCCGGTGGCGAAGCCCTGCGCCTTTAAAAAGGTGTACGCCATGGCCCCGCCGATCAGCACCTTATCGACAACCTTAAGCAGGTTTTCGATGACTTCGATCTTGTCCGAAACCTTGGCGCCGCCCAGAATCGCCACGCAGGGCCGTTCGGGATTCGTGGTTGCCATTCCGAGATACTTAAGCTCCTGGTTCATCAACAGCCCCGCGGCAGCCTGTTTGACGAACGCAATCATGCCGACGGTGGAGGCATGGGCGCGGTGCGCGGAACCGAACGCATCGTTCACGTAGACATCGCAAAGCCCGGCCAGCTGCTTCGAGAATGCGGGATCGTTGGCTTCCTCCTGCGCGTGGAATCGCAGGTTTTCGAGCAACAGCACTTCACCGGGTTTCGGCAGCATCGCAACCACTTCAGCACCCACGCAATCCGGCGCCACAGTTACAGGGATGCCCAGCAGTTCCTGTAGTTTTGCGCCCACGGGCGCCATGCTCATCTCCGGATTGCGCTTGCCTTTGGGGCGGCCCAGATGCGAAGCGAGGATTACCGCCGCACCGTGTTCGAGCGCGTATTTGATAGTGGGAACAGAGGCCCGGATCCGCTTATCGCTGGTGATCTCCTGGCCGCCATTGGCGAGCGGAACATTGAAATCCACCCGAATGAAGACACGTTTGCCCTTGAGATCCAGATCTTCAATCGAAAGTTTAGCCATAGGATTTGAATTTCGAGCTTAGCAACCTCATGCTTTCAGCCCGAACAAATCCTGCAGCCACGTAATCATCTCGACCTTCCACGGTCCGCGAATCGCCGGGATGGATTCCCACCACCGAATTCCATGATCGCCACCCTCCACGGGATACACCCGGCAGGCCGCATCCACAGCCTTCATCCGGTTGCACATCGCGGTCGACTGCTCATAAGGTACGAGCGAATCGGACGTGCCGTGAATAAATAGAAAAGGAGGCATGCCGCGGTGGACGCTGTTGATGGGAGACAGCTGTTTCAGCCGGGCCATGATCATTCCTTCAAAAGGCGACCCTTTCAGACCATTGCGGATCTGAGCGGGCACCATCTCGGAACTGGTGGCGAGCGCCACAAGATCGCTCGGTGTGTAAAGCGCCACCACTCCGGCAACGGACAGCGCCGGGTCTTCGCTCAGCGCGGCCATCGCGGCCAATTGCCCGCCAGCGGATTCCCCCACCAGAGCGATGCGCCGCGGATCGACTCTAAATTGCCCTGCGTTCTGCTTCACGAAGAGGATGGAGGCCTTCACGTCCTCAATGGCGACGCCGAACTGCAGAATATCTGTCGCAAGCCTGTAGTTGATGGAGAACCATGCGATGTGGGCCGCTTCGAGTGGCGCGAAAACGGGCTCGGCATCCACAGCTTTGTCGCCGCGAATCCAGGCCCCGCCATGCACCACGATCACAGCCGGAAAAGGGCCCGGGCCTTCTGGAATCGAATAATCGAGGCGCAGGCTGGTATCGCCCACGCGAGAGTATTCCACATCGCGGTGGATTTCAGCGCTCAGAGAAAACGTTGCGAGACTCATGCAGAGAAAGAGCTGCCAGACTTGAGTCGGCATCCTTAACATTCGATGGTTACCTTTTCGGTTGGGTTTCAAGAACCATGCCCAGCCCGTCGAGCAGGGTCCACGTGGCCCTCTGATAACTAATGTACGCCTGCTGGTAGCCGACGAACGCATTTAACAGAACGCTCTGAGCGCTCGAAAGCCTGGTTTGCGAGTCGAGTACTTCGAATGCGGCGATGGTACCCAGCTGGTATTTTTGCTGTTCGGCCTCTACGTTCTTCTGCGCGAGATGCAGCCAGAACGTGAGAGCTTTCCTTCCTTGTGTTAAGCTAATACTTTCCCGCAAAACGTCATGCCTAAATTAAAGACCCACAAAGGTGCGTCTAAACGGTTCAAAAAAACCGGGACAGGAAAGGTTGTGAGGGCTCATGCATTTGCCCGCCACATCCTTACTTCTAAATCGCGCAAACGCAAGAACAAGCTTCATACATCGGTGGTCGCGGACGATTCGGACCAGGCGAAGTTGAAGCGGATGATCCCCTACTAGTCTTTTCACAAAGACGCCCAGGGTGATCGGCGAGCGAACGGAGCCACCGCACGTGCCCGATTTGCCGCAAACTTTAGATATCAATCAGGAGAAGAAACGTGCCAAGAGTCAAACGTGGTCCCAAACGCCGGGCTAATCGCGCCAAAACGCTGGAGCGCGCGTCCGGATTTTTCCTTACCAAGAGTAAGCTGCATCGCGCCGCGCAGGAAGCCGTCGAGCGCGCGCTGAAGTTTGCTTATACGGGCCGGAAACAGAAAAAACGTCAGTATCGTTCCCTTTGGATTGTTCGCATCGGCGCTGCGGCGCGTGAAGCGGGCCTTTCCTACAGCCAGTTCATGCATGGGCTGAAGCTGGCCGGAATTGGTCTGGATCGCAAGGTCCTGGCTGAAACCGCGACGGCGGACGCCGCTCAGTTCGCATCATTGACCGCACAGGTCAAGACTGCGCTCGCTGGAGCTGAAAAATAGAGCCTATGGCCGTCGTCGATCAGGACACTGAAGTCGATACGCTTGCGCATCTGGAAGAACGGATCCAGCGGGCGGTCGAGCTCGTACAGAATCTCCGTAAAGAGAAAGCGGACGCGCTGAAGGAATTGGCCGAGACGCAGGTGGCGTGGGAGGAATCCCAGACCGCCAACCAGAAGTTGAGCGAAGAGCTCGATTCCTTACGCACGGAACGCAAGCAGGTGCGGAATCGCCTCGAAAAACTGCTGGGTCATATCGATCAGCTCGATCCTGCGTAAACCTCCGCCTTTGCTACTGTACGGCATAGAATCCGGTACGGCATAGGATCCCGGTACGGCTAGAATAAAAGACAAGCTACTGCCGCATGCCGAAGCAGCCCGTTCGCGTTCATATCTTTAACCAGAGCTATTCGCTGCTCGCCGATGACGACGCGAGCGAAGTGCAGGAGATTGCGCACCAGATCGACGATCTGATGGCGTCGATCGCCAATCGTACCGGCTCTGGCGATTCCACCCGAGTGGCCGTGCTGGCCTGTCTGCATCTCGCCGATCAGCTACGGGCGACCGAGAAAAAGCTTAAATTGTTTGAAAATCAATCGGCGCGGATCAGTTCGCTGCTTGAGGAGGCGCTTGACGTTTAACTGCCAAACTTTCTATAGCTTCCCGTTCATTCTCAAATAAAGGGATGAGGTCGGAGAGGCGGGTTATTTCGAGCACGTCGCGCACGGCCTTCTGAGCACCCACTAAGGCCAGCGAACCACCAGCAGCCCGTACGTTCGAAAAATTTACCGCCAGTGCTCCCACGCCGGCGCTGTCGGCGAACGGGACCTCTTCGAAGTTGACCACAATATCCTGATCGCCTGCCTGGAGCATCTCTTCAATGGCTGCGCGAAACGCGTCGGATGGCTCGCCCAGAATCAGCCGCCCCTGAACGCAAAGGACGGACACCTGGCCGTCGTGCCGGATTTGAGTTGTAATAGCCACGTGGCCTCAATCCGACACTGGCAATTCCAGTGCCACTATCAAAATGGCGGGGATGTGACCGTGGGCTGGTCGATTTCCCGCACCTGCGCAACCACTTCGCTGAGGCTGGTAGCCACCAGGAGCGACAGCGATTTCCGCAGCCTTTCGAGGCGCGCTTCACTGCTCGAGTTGTAGGTCCACAGCGCGGCGATAATGAGGGGATTGGACCCGTTCTCGCGGATGTCCCTGGCGACCTTGCGGGCGTTGCCGGCGGCGAACGGCGGCACCGCCGAGATACACACGATGTCGTCGGGCTGAACTGCGAGCGTCTTCATTAACTGGCCCGGGGATTCCGTCACGGGGAACGCAATGGCGGGAAATTTTTCCTGATTGAGAAAGTGGGCACACATTGCGGCGGCAATTTCATCGGCGGCGTCATGAGCGGGAATGCAGAAGACCCGCGTTTTACGGGGCGCGATCTCGGATGGCGCAAGAGTTTCGGCTTCGGCCAGCTCGGTGACGAATTCGTTGATGCTCTGGACGATGAATTCCTGCCGCCGGGCATCGAGCTGGCCCGTATGGCGGTCCCGTTCGGCTATTGCCAGTGCGGGCAGCACGATCGTGTCGAAGATAGTGATGAGCGGCTGATCCTTCGCAAGTCCGTCGAGCACGTTCAGCGCATCCTGCTGGTCGAGCGCGAGCAGCCGCTGGTAAAAGATGACTTCCGAGGTCAGGACGGGCTCGTCGCCGAGAACGATATTCAGAAATTCAAGCTGGGGGGAATGACGGCCAAGGACACTCAGGCACACGGTGAGCGGCGTCGAGAGCACCAGCCCGACCGGGCCCCAGAGAACGGTCCAGAACACGGCCGACACGAGAATCGCAACCGCTGAAAGGCCTGTGTGGACGCCATAGAGAAGCGGCTCGACGAAGTTGCCGATAATAGCTTCTGTCACAAAGAAAAGCCCCAGCACGGAGAAAGGCGTCCGCCAGCCATCGGTCACGGCGAGAGTCAGCGCGAAGGGCAGCAGGGCGGCGATTACCGGCCCTATATAAGGTAAAAAGCGCAGAAAAATGCCGAGCACGCCCCACAGGAAAAAGTAGGGCACGTTGAGAAAGAAAAGACCGGCGGCGATGATGAACCCGAAAGCGGCGTTCACCGCAAACTGCAGCAGAACGTAGCGGCTGACGCGCTGGCCGGCATCGTCCATTGCCTTGGTGGTGGCTTGCAGTTTCTGCTGGCCCATCAGGCGCAGCAGACGGTTCCGCAGGCCTTCCCGATCGATCAGCATGAAGATCGTGAAGACCATGATGAGGGCAATAGTGCCGAGTGGCTTCAACAGTTCGCTGGCATAGCCCCGGACCGTCTCAACAATGTTGCTCTGCTCAACCACAACCACGGGCAGAGGCTCTTTGTCCTTGCGTACGGGGGCGGCTGAGGTCAGCGTTCCCATGTTTTCCAGACTCGCGATGAGGTCGCTGAAGCCCTTCGATTTGCCCTTTACGACCTCGATCCTGGCCGAAACATTCGACTGGTACTGCGGGAGGCTCTCGACGATCTGGATCAATTGATTGGCAACCATCCAGCCAACCACCACGAACACGGCCGAGGTAAATACAAACACCAGCAGGGCCGCCGGGATACGGTGAATACGCCAGCCTTCAAGGCGTTTTACGGCTGGACTGAGCAGGAAAGCCAGCAGCAGGGCAAAGGCGAAGGGCTGCAGCAGATCGCGGGCGAAGTAGAGAACGGCAACCGCGATGGCAAATCCGATCAGGGGTGAACGCGCGGGAGTGGTAGTGTCGGGGCGCACCATCGGCTGCTCGGATGCTATCAGTCGCGCACTGGCGTTAAAAAGGGGTGGGCTTTCGCGAGATATCCCGTTGCGGCAGGTCTTCCGGAAAAACACCATGCCCGGCGGGTGGAGGAAAGAGGTCTTTCAGAGCCTCAAGGCGTTTGCGGAGATAACGGCTGGGAATCTGGCGCGGACCGGTTTCTACGTCGATATCGCAGCAGATGCCATGCAGATAGAGCGTCATGGTGTCGCGAAAGGAATCGCGCGCATAGTCGCGAAACGGTTTGCCATCTTTGCGGGCAGCCATGGGGCGGCGCAAAAGAGCCTGCTTCGAATGCCAACTGCGCTCATCGACTTCGCCATGCACTTCGGCGCTGAGTTCTTCCCGCAGCAGGCGGTGCCAGACCTCCTGAACGGAGGCAGGCCATTTTTCCGACAGCAGGGCTGAGATCTCGTCGAAGAGGAAATAGTGATAATCGGCCACCTGCTCGTCTTTTACGGTGAGGAAGAGCGTGGCGGTGTCACCGCCGGCAACCCGTGTCGAGAAGACCAGCTTTGGTTCCGCGGGTTTCTCCTCCACCACGGCGACGGGGCCTTTAGGGACAAGGCGCTCGAGGAACGGGGCGAGCACGATGCTGATTTTGGGGAGCAGTTCACTCACGGCGGCGGGTAAGGATGCGACCGGTTCCTGAATATAGGGGCGGAGGTCTTCTTC
>JBDUBZ010000142.1:0-9430 GCA_040003745.1 Terriglobia bacterium | reverse complement strand
ACATCCGATTTCGGTTATACCAGCTTCGGAAGCGACGTCACCACGCACGGTTACGTCACGGAAAGCGCCGTCAAGGCCCCCTGCGGCGATGACGGGACATGCAGCTACACCTTTGCGCATGCAATTCCAGCCAACGCGACGGGAACTTATTCGATCGGCATGGAAGCGCGACGCACCGAGACTCTGCTCCCTGGCACAACCACGCAGAAAGTCGTCAACTACAGCCCGCCGAACAAAGTAATCAGCTTCTCAGTGGACGGGTCGGCAATCGTGAATCGCCGGCTGGTGGTGGCGATCGCGAACTGCAATGGCTGCCATGTCGAGCTGAATCATCATGGCGGGCGCCGTAACGACACTCAGTATTGCGTCCTGTGCCATAACCCGTCGAATACCGACGCGTCCACGCCCGTGGCGCAAGGGGTTAATTTCAATCTGCTGATCCACCGGATTCACACAGGACGAAATCTGATCCCGCTGGGCAGGAGCTATACCGTCAGCGGCACCGATTTCACTACAATTCGCTACTCCGCCATGGACCCGACGGGAGTTCCCGGCGATACCAGGAATTGTTCGCTTTGCCACGTCGGCGGCAGCGAACAGAATCTTCCACTCGGCAAGAATTCGGTTGTCGACCCCCGGGGGCCTGTGAATCCGGATCTTCCGATCACTGCTGCATGCACGGGATGTCATGCCGATCTGCCCACGGTAGGCCATGCACTGGTCAATACTTCTTCCATCGTCGGCGAGACCTGCACCGTCTGTCACAAAGCGACAGCCGAGTTCTCCGTAGCGTCTCAGCATGCCCAATATTGATCTCGTCCGGCGCCGCAACTTCGCACTATGCGGAGTTGCGGCGTTTCTGTTTATTTCCGGCGGGCTGCAGGCGCAACGACCCACGACGGTCCCAAAGGCCTTCGGCGACGAGTATGCAGGCTCGGCCACGTGCCAGATCTGCCACGAAGATAACTTCAACAACGTTACGAAGACGAATCCGCATCGGGTCGTCGAGACCGATAAAAAGCTCGGATTCGCGGACCACGTCTGCGAATCCTGCCATGGTCCGGGCGCGAAGCACGCTTCAACCGGCGATGTCGCGTTTATCCGCTCTCCCTTAAAGTTGTCGCCCGGGGAAGCCGACAAGATCTGCCTGAACTGCCACGCGAACCAGCAAACGCACCTGGGCCTGATACAAAACAGCCACTCCAAATTCGCGATCGCCTGTGTATCCTGCCACAAAATGCACGTCAATGGCGGGGCCTTGCTCGTGGCGCGAAAAAACGCTGACGTCAACCAGCTGTGTGAAAGCTGTCACGCCAACGTGAAAGCGCAGTTTCTGATGCCCTACCGGCACAAAATCCCGGAAAACGCGATGACATGCACCGACTGCCATAATCCTCACGGGATACCACGACAGGGGATGCAGCAGAGCTTCGCGGGGAGCGAGCCACCGTGTCTGACCTGTCATGGCGATAAGCGTGGACCTTTTACGTTTGAGCACGCGCCGGTTAAATTCGAAGGATGCACGGCCTGCCATGAACAGCATGGCTCGGCCAATCCGCGGATGTTGATCCGGCACGAAGTCCGTCAGGTTTGCCTCGAATGCCACGCCAATATGCCCACGTCAACCCCCGGGGTCAACGCAATGGGTGTGGTTCCACCGGCGTTTCACGATCTGCGTTCGGCGCGCTACCAGAACTGCACGATCTGCCATCAGAAGATTCACGGCAGTTACGTCGACAGGAACCTGCTCAAATGAGACGCCTGCTTATTTCCGCCGGTATTGCTGCCGGTGTAATCGGGATGCTGCCCCTGGCGTTTGCGCAGCAGGCGCCTGTACCCGCCGTAAGCCCCGCGCCCGCAACAACCCCGGCTGCCCCGGCTAGTCCCGCGTCGGACGCCACTCCCGCGACATCCACACCCATTGCAAGCGCAGCTGCCGAGGCTCGCCCCGCCGGCGAATACCGGATCACGGGCAGTCTGGACGTCGGCTATCGCTGGCTCGACGGGCCCGGCGGCAGTTTTGAAACCTATCGCAGTGTCGTGAATCTCGGCTCCGGCGTTAAATTGATTGGCCTCGACTTGGCCATCGCTAATCCTTCTCGAAAGTGGTTTGAGAACGCCCATATCCGTGCGTTCAACTGGGGTAACGATCCGTATGCCACTTTCCACGCCGATGCTGAGAAAAGCCGCATATACCGGCTGAATGTCGATTACCGCGGCATCTCATATTTCAACAATCTGCCGTCATACGCGGATCCTCTGCTTGCCAAAGGCATCACGCTGAACGAACAATCTTTCGATACCCACAGACGCCTCTCCAGCGTGCGTCTGGAGATTCTTCCCGGCAGGGCATTTACACCTTATGTTTCCGCTGAGAGGGACGCGCGCTCCGGTAGCGTAGTCACCGTATTCCACAGCGATAACAACGATTACCCGGTGGCCGGCGTTACGCGCGACTCCACGAATCTGGTACGCGCGGGCGTTCGCATCTCATTCCGCCGCGTCAGGGCGACGCTTGAAGAAGGGTATACAAACTTCAGGAACGACCAGAGTGATTCGACCGGCCCGACGAACTACGGCAACACTTCGGTGCAGACACTGGGACAGACGCTGGACCTGACGAGCCTGGCGCAGAGTTACGGGATACGCGGGAACAGTCACTACACCAAAGCGGATTTTACCGCCAGCCCGTTTTCCTGGGCGGACATCTACGCACAGTTCACATACACGACACCACACACTACCGTCAATTACACGCAATACGACACCGGCAGCCTGGTCTTGCTGAATCAGGTGCTATTTTTTTCGGGCCAGCAATATCTGGTGAATGCGACGGCGTCTTTCCCGCATACTACAGCCAACGCGGGCTGGGAAATCCGGCCGTACCGCCGGGTCCGGATTCTGCAGTCCTTTCAGACGGATCGAATGACGAATACCGGTTCGGCAGCGCAGGCCGATACTCTGCTCGCGGGGACCGCCACCGTCTCACAGACGGCACTGGCGCTGGCTTCCACGCTCGGCATGGATTCCAGTCAGGTGGATATCAGCATTCTGTTCGACGCCGGACGAAAATTCACGCTGCGCGGGGGATATAGGTATGTCTGGGGAAACGCAAACGATGTCGTAAGTCCGCAGGAAGGGCTGTATACGATCGCGAGCGAAAAACTGCAGCGCAACATCGGAATGGGCGCCGTCTCATGGCGTCCGAGCCAAAAGGTTCTCCTCTCCGGCGATGCCGAAGTCGGAACGAGCGCCGGCACGTATTTCCGCACGAGCCTCTACGACTACCAGAAGGTGCGTGCCATGGGCCGCTACAAACTCCTGAAATCCTGGCAGATATCGGGCGATTTCCGGATTCTGATGAACCGGAATCCACTCGCGGGGAGTTCATACCATTTTCTGTCGCGTCAGGAGTCCGCCACATTGACCTGGCTGCCCTCCGGCAAGAAGCTCAGCGTCGACGCTACGTGGGAACACTGCACCTATCAATCCACCGTGAGCTACCTGATACCACAGCTTCTTGTCGGCGCGGATTCTGTTTATAGTGAGGACTGCCATCGGATTTCGGGTATGCTGAACGCCACTCTGCGGGGCCTTCACAAGCGCGCCGCGACGCTGGAAGCGGGAGGCGCGGCGGTAATCACCACGGGTTCGAGACCGACGACCGATTACCAGCCCACCGCAAGACTCACGGCGCCATTGACTAAGAACGTCGCGGCTTTTGGTGAATGGCGTTATTACGGCTTTGGTGAATCGTTCTATCAATATGAGAGTTTCCGTGCACATCTGGTAACCGTGGGCTTGAGGTTTACGCGATGAATTACCCCGTAATGCTGACGCTGCTCTATGCCTCTGCTCTTGGCGCGGCGAACGTACCGGACATGGATTCCGCCCGCGGCGAGCGGGTCTTTTCCGAAATGGGCTGCATCCAGTGCCATGCGCTGAACGGCAGAGGCGGCCATGTGGGTCCGGACCTTCTTCGGGTGCTGGACCGTGCATTCACGCCGGCCGAACTGGCCAGCACCATGTGGAACCATGCCCCCACCATGTGGAGCAAAATCAGCGAAAGGAATGTGACCGTCGCGCCGCTCACCGTAAAGGATGCCGCCGATCTGCTGGCTATGCTTTATGCTTCGCGCTTTTTCGAGAAGGCCGGCGACGCGGCGCGTGGCAAAGAGTTGTTTGTCGATAAGTCCTGTGCGCGGTGCCACGGCCTTACGCAGGCTGTCAATCCGAAGGCGAAACCGCTGAGCCAGTGGCAGAGTCTGGCGGACCCGGTGGCGTTGGTAGCTGCCATGTGGAATCACTCCGCGGATATGTGGGATGAGATGAAAAGTAAAAAATTCCCATGGCCCAGCCTGAATGCGCAGGAGATGACCGATCTTCTGGTGTACCTGCGCAACGCCTCCCCGGCCGCTCGCGCCGAGAAACCGCAGTTCCATATCGTCTCGGATGCTCTCGGAGCTTCCCTGTTTGAATCGCACGGTTGCGCCGCTTGCCACGATGCAGGCCGAATTCCCGTCCGTGGGCTGACTCTCACGGCCATCTCCGCTGCCATGTGGAATCATGCGACGTTCCTGCATAACAAGCCCCCTCGTTTTGAAGGCGATGAAATGCGGTCCACACTGGGATATTACTGGGCCGGTCAATTCTTCAGTGTGAACGGCAACGCCGCGCGCGGCAAGAAAGCCTTCGAGGCGAAGCATTGCACCGAATGCCATTCCGGCAACGGACCGGGTCCAAAGCTGGCCGACCAGGCTGGATCTTTTAACCCGATTCGCATGGTGTCGGTCATCTGGAGTCATGGACCGACGATGCTTGAGAAAATGCGGCAGCGCAACATTGCGTGGCCGGTATTTAAGGAAGGGGAAATGGCGGATCTCATCACTTTCCTGAATCAACAGACAACGAAATGACATTGAAACGGATGGAAGAGAATTTCAAGGACCAATTATGAACAAGATGATTATTACGTTTTTCGCAGTGATGTCGACCCTCGCCGGCGTGGCGCTTGCGGCTGACTCCAAAGAAGGGGAAGCGACCTTTGACAAGTCGTGCAAGATGTGTCACGGCGAGAAGGGCGCGACCCCCAATCCCAATATCTCCAAAATGTTGGGGGGCGTCACCATCCCCGTCCTCGGATCGCCTGAAGTTCAGGCGAAGAGCGACGCGGACCTCAAAAAAGTGATCACCAACGGCAAGGGAAAGATGCCTGCCGTGAAATCTGTCACCGGCGCGGCCATCGACGATGTGGTTGCGTACCTCCGTACGCTCAAAAAATAGAGCCGGGGCGCAGTTTTCTACGGGGATCCCTGTCTGCCGGATTACGGACCCAACTGAGGGTGACTACCCGACTGCAAATGAATGACGGAGGTTTGCCATTCATTTGCAGTGCCAGAGTCAGGAAACTCAAATAACTTGAAATTTCCCCGTCAAATGAGCTATTTCGCGCAACCGGTGCGCTCTATCGCCCAAACCATATGAATCACTTTCCCACCGTCGATCAAATCCCGTTGCCCGCGCCTGTCTGGCTTCTCAAAGCGCTCCACGACCTGACTTTTTCGCTTCATCTGACGGCCGTTGATCTGTTGCTGGGCGGATTGATGATTTCGCTGGTGCTCGCTCTCCTCGGCCGTCTCCGCCATTCAGTTGAAATGACGCAGACCTCGGGGATGCTGATCCATCGGCTGCCCATCGTCATGGCGTTCGTCATCAACCTGGGAATTCCACCGCTGCTTTTTGCCCAGGTTCTCTACGGGCGTGCGCTCTACACAAGCAGCATTCTGATTGGTGCCTACTGGATCGCGGTTATCGTACTACTGATTGGCAGCTACTGGAGCCTGTATATTTCGGCCAGCCTCTCGGATCGCCGCCGGTCCTGGTTCGGTCCGGGGCTCGCCGCGCTGCTGCTGGCCCTGACCATCGCCTTCATCTACAGCAACAACATGACGCTGATGCTCCGCCCGCAATTGTGGAATGCCATGTATCGGAACAGTCCCGCGGGTCTTCAACTGAATACATCCGATCCCGCGCTGATGCCCCGCTGGCTCTTCTTTATTTCAGGTTCGTTTCCGGCTGCCGGCGCAGCTCTGTTGCTGATGTCGCTTCGGTCGGGTTTGAGCGACAGTCTCATCAGCTTCATGACTCGCACTGGCGGGGTCTCGATTGCAGCCGCAATCGTGGTGCAGTCCGTCTTCGCCCTGATGACGATGTCGGCCCAGCCGAATAATGTAGTCCC
Source organism: Terriglobia bacterium (assembly GCA_040003745.1). GTDB lineage: Bacteria > Acidobacteriota > Terriglobia > Bryobacterales > Bryobacteraceae > BOG-234. The sequence goes on along the minus strand of JBDUBZ010000142.1, from coordinate 3,192 downwards.
GACTGTCATGGCCGATCCGCTTTACAGCGCGTTCGCTTACAGCTGGTTGACGACCGCGGTACTGCTGGCGGTGCTCGGCGTTGTGGCAGTCTTCGCCAAAGGGGCCAGTGCACTGATCGGAATCGCCGCCGCCGCCGTCGCCTTTCTGAACGTCTTCTCGGCGGTAATGGTTCGCGACGGCATCCGCGATGTCACGCTGCGAATGGCCGGTTTCGACGTATGGGACCGGCATGTCGCTTCCAACTGGTCCGTCATCGATCTTTTTCTGTTCTTGCTGGTGACCGCTTTAGTGGTGGTCGTGTGGCTCGCGACAGTGGCGGGTAAGGCTAGACGCACAGAGGAACGTTATGTCTGAGCCGAATGCAACCGATCTAACCCATATCACAACTCCTGACGAGCCGGCCGGCAGGAGAGGACTTCTGCAGCTTGGCGTCACCCTGGCGGGAGCCTGCTACGCCGGCGCTCTCGGCTATCCCGTATATCGATATCTGGCCACGCCCGCCATGCGCGCGGCTTCGGCGGAGGGCGAAGTCACGACCGTTTCGATTCCTTCATCCGGATTGCCGGGCCCCGGTAACGGCACTATCTTTCTGTTTGGCTCGCGGCCCACATTGCTGATTCACTACGGAGACGGGCATTATTCGGCGTTCGATGCCGTGTGTAGTCATCTGGGCTGTACCGTTTCATTCGAGCCTGAGAATCACCGGATCTTTTGCCCCTGCCACGGCGGCGTGTATGACATGAACACCGGCAATGTTGTCTCGGGTCCACCGCCCAGGGGACTCAAGCCCTACCGCGTGGAAGTTAAGGACAACCATGTCATCGTATCCAGAGCCTGAATCCACGCCTGAACCCTCTGCTCGCCCGGGATTTGCGAATGGAATCTACAACTGGGCCGACGAGCGTCTGGGTCTGACCGAAGTCATCGCAATGGCGCGCCACAAGATGGTGCCCCAGCATAAATATTCGTTCTGGTATTACTGGGGCGGCATTTCGCTCTTGTGCTTCATTGTGCAGTTGCTGACAGGCGTGCTGCTGCTGGTCTATTACCGGCCTGGCAAGGAAGCCTATGAATCAGTTCGCGAGATCACGTACGACGTCGATTTCGGCTGGCTGATCCGGTCGGCTCATTCCTGGTCGGCCAATCTGATGGTTTTCGCTGTGTTGGTCCACATGTTCTCCGTTTTCTTCATGAAGGCTTACAAGAAGCCGCGTGAATTCGGCTGGTGGACCGGTCTTGGCCTGCTCGCGTTGGTTATGCTGTTCGGATTCAGCGGCTACCTGCTGCCCATGGATGAGCTCTCGTACTTCGCTACGAAAGTCGGGCTACAGCTTCCGAGTATGCTGCCAGGTGTCGGCACAATCGTGAACAACGTCGTCCGGGGCGGTCCTTCGGTGGGCGAGCACACGGTCCAGCGGTTCTTTGCGCTTCACGTTGTAATTCTGCCGCTGCTGTTCATGCCACTTCTCGGATTCCATCTTCTTCTCGTCCAGAAACACGGGAACGCTCTCCCTCCGGGTGAGGCAGCCCGTCCCGTGAAAGAACGGCACAGCATTCCGTTTTTCCCGAATTTCTTCGCCATGGATCTGGCCATGTGGCTCATCGCTTTGAACGTAATTACGATCCTGGCCACATTATTTCCGTGGGATCTCGGTCAGGCTGCGAATCCGCTGGCCTCGACTCCTCTCGGCATTCATCCGGAGTGGTATTTCATGTCGCAGTTCCAGATGCTGAAGGGCATGGGCCTGATTGTGCCGGGCCTGGCTGGCGAAGTGGCTGGCATGGGCCTGTTCACGGCAGTCCTGATCTTCTGGGCGTTGATTCCACTTTTTGATACCGGAACCGCGGGGGGCCAGCGCGGCCGCATTACGACCTGGACGGGCGTTATCATCCTGACCGCCATGCTGGCGCTGACTATCTGGGGCTATGCCGCGCTATGACGCAGGGAAATAAAAAATGAACTATCCAGTCTGGGACATACCGCTTATCGGCAGCGGCTGGGTCATTGGCCTTATCGCGATTTTTCACGTGATGATTTCGCATTTCGCTGTTGGTGGCGGCTTCTACCTCGTCCTCGCCGAAACCAAAGCGCGGCGTGAAGATCGCGAAGACTGGCTCGATGTACTGCGCGGCCATTCGCGATTTTTTCTGATTCTCACAACCGTTTTCGGAGCTGTTTCGGGCGTTGGTATCTGGTTTTCCATCGGACTCGCCAGCCCGCAAAGCACCAGCGCGCTCATTCATAATTTCGTCTTCGGGTGGGCAATGGAATGGTGCCTTTTCCTTGTCGAAATCGTCGCCATCGTAGTTTATTACTACACCTGGGATCGTGTGGATGCAAAGACGCACATGCGCGTCGGGTGGCTTTATGCGATCACGTCCTGGGGGACTTTGTTCATCATAAATGGAATCCTGACGTTCATGCAGACGCCAGGTAAAGCCTGGCTGGATGTCGCCGGCACCGGGCAGGAATCGTCGCAGTTCTGGGCCGCGCTTTTCAACCCCACATTCTGGCCGAGCCTGGTCTTACGCACGCTGATATGCCTCGCGCTGGCCGGCGTATGGGCACTGGTGACCGCGAGCCGCATCGACGGATTCGCTAAACCGAAACTAAAAGCCGAGGTGATTCGCTGGTCCGCCCGCTGGCTCATGCCTTCGTTTTTCCTCATGCCGGTGGCGCTGGCCTGGTATCTCTATGCAATACCCGCGAGCAGCCGACTCATTCTTCAACTCGGGATCGGCACCATCGGACCCGGCTTGTTCACGCAAGTGGCGCGCGCCGCGCTCGTGACAACCATGTCCTCCGCCACGATTCTCGCTGTGGTTTATTTTCTGGCGTGGAAAAACCCTGAGGATTTCGGGTTGGGTCACGCTGTCGCCGTCGTGTTTCTGGCGCTGGCTGCCACCGGGGCCACAGAGCACGCTCGGGAGATGATGCGCAAGCCCTATACGATCGCTCAGTACATGTATTCGGACGGCGTTCGCCGCTCGGAAGTAGCCCACTACAATAAGGCTGGCTTCTTGACCGGTAGTCCCTGGAATTCCGCCAATACCGGCGAACTCATGTTCCGCGGACAGTGTGTTAACTGCCATACCCTCGATGGTTACCGCGCCTTGCGCCAACTGCTTCATGGGCTGGATCGCGCCTCGATCGACAAACTGCTGTCGATGCTGCACGATGCCCCGGCCAA
>JBDUBZ010000141.1:0-9455 GCA_040003745.1 Terriglobia bacterium | reverse complement strand
TTTGATGTCAGTATCGGATTCGTCGAAGATCAGCTTCGTATCGGCTGAGTATTTCTGATAGCGCCGGAAATCGATCTCATTGTGATTGCCGACCCGCCCGACACGCATGGTGACTTCCGAAGAGAGCGGCAGCAGGAAGCGCTGTCCGCTGATGTCCACGTAATCGTACTTCAGTGTTTCCTTCACGTCCTGCATCGGAAAATCGGCGGGGATGTCCGGGATGACTGTGATGCGCCAGACCACATTGGCATCGTGGGGTACGAAGATTTCGCCGTGGTAAGCGGGCGTAATTCTTTGTTGCTTATCCACCTCCAGCGATTCTCTCGAGTGCGCCTGATCGACGCTGTATTCGTAGACGTGATAGAGCTTCTTGTCGATGCTGGTCCAGCGCTCCCAGCGGAAATTGGTCTCCGTTGCCGGATCGAAGAGCAGGCCCATCAACGAGGCCCATTCCCCACGTGATAAAGCCCCGCCCGGCTTATCCCAGGGTTTTCCGCCGATCAGTTCATAGCTCTCGCGATGATCGACGTAGCTGAGCTTTTCCGCCAGGGTGTCTATCGGTGTCCAGGAAGGCTCACCACCCGGTTTGTAGTGAGTATCCATCGACCGCCGCGTGACTTGCAGGCATAGGAAATTGGGCAGCGACTGCAGATAGTTGAGTGCATACTCACGCACTTCACGCAGAACCAGATCCTGCACTTCCTTCGAAGGTGGGGGCGGTCCCGTGGAAACCGGCTTCGGGGGTGGAGGCGGGGGCGGTGCGGCGAGCTTCGCGGACTGGTCTGCCAGTCGGGTCAGGGCGGCTACTGTCCGGGGACCAGCGCCGGCGGTTTGCAAATCTTCAATCGTCTGATCTTCCAGCTTTTGGGTAAGGCGAACACTTGCCAGATAAGCTGCAACTTCTTTATCAGGAAGTTTGAGTTTGACCGAAGATCTGACCGATTCGACGAGTTTATCCACCGAGAGGGGCGTCTGCGCAAGCAGTGGCAGGCTCAACGCAAAAATCGACACCGCTATCCGGCTAATAGCCAGGCCCATATATCTACTCACGCACCACACGGAAAAAAGTTACAGCGCTTACTTCTTCTCGGCAACACGCACCTTTGCGCTGTCGAGTTTGCGCGTGATCTTACTTAGTTCTTCAGGATCCTGCTCGCTCGGCGGGGCGGCCTTCATTTCCGCCACCGAGGCCTCCCATTGCTGGACCGCTTCCTTGAGTTTGCCCTGCTTAAAATAGACTTCCCCCAGATGATCGTGGACCGTGGGGTCTTTGCCGATTTTGTCGAGTGCCTGGCGCAACTCGTCGGCGGCCTGATCCAGACGGTTGAGGCGGAAATGAACCCACCCCAGGCTGTCGAGAAATGGCCCGTTCCCCGGCTCGATTTCAAGCGCTTTAACGATCATCTGCTGCGCCTCTTCGAGTCTCACGTTGCGGTCGGCAAAAACGTACCCCAGATAGTTCAGCGCCGTGGCATTATTTGGGCTGGTCTTGAGAATCCCGCGGATCTGCTGTTCCAGAGCGTCATAATTTTTTTCGCCTTCGTACAGAGACGCCCGCATCATCGCGATGGCCTCTTTTTCCTGCTCGGTGGAGGACAAAACCTCCGCGCGGTCGAGGGTCTTGCGCTCGTCGACGAAACGCTTCCCTTTGTGCTGGATCTCGGCAATCTGGACCTGCAGCTCACGATCGTTGGCGGCATCTGTCATGGCCTTAAGCTCGGCCACGGCCGCGTCGAACTCGCCCATTTCGCTCAGCAGGGAAGCATGTTCGAGCAGTATCAGCCGATCATTCGGATACTTCTTTACGGCGGCGTCGGCGGCAGCCCTGGCAGCTTTATAATCGTGCCCCTGAGCCAGCGTGGCAATCACTTCGATCTCTACCTTCGATGCAACCTGGGGATTCAACTCGGCGATTTGCCGAAAACTCGCGGAGGCATCCTGAATGCGATCGGCCTTGCGCTGCAACTCGCCGGTCATTTCGAGAATCGCGATACGCTGATCTTTTTCTTCGTTCGAATACTGCGTCTTTTTGGTGTCTTTGAGGACGCTCTCCAGAACGGCGATGGCCTGGGGCCCTTTACCTTCCTGGTTGAGCAAATCGGCTTCAGCCAGTTTAATCGGCGTTCCGGAGGAAATTCCCTGCGCCTTTTTGAGGGACTCCTCGGCATGCGCGAAATCGTGCTGCTGCAGATAAATTCCCATTAACTGCAATTGCAGATCGAGATTCTTTGGGTCGTCGTTCGCCAGGCTCTCAATGGCCGAAACGGCTTCCGCGCCGCGTTTGGCCTGCAGCAAGGTCTGCACATACCGGCGTCGAACCCGGATATCGTTATTAGTCAGAGGAAGAGCCACTTTCCAGGCGTCCGCTGCTTTCGAGAACTGTTTATCGTTCTCGTAAAGCTCGGCGAGCGTGGTTACAGTGCGGACATCGGGATCCTTATCCGCGGCATCCTTCAGCATTGCGATGGCTCCGGCCATGTCACCGCGATCGGCATAAACGATGGCAAGGTTCACAAGGGCATCAGTGTCACTGGGATCGATCGCGAGAATGGCGCGATAAGCCGCTTCGGCTCCGGCGTCATCCTTGTTGAGGCGATTGAGCCGCCCCAGATTGGCGAGACTCTCGACATCCTTCGGATCAAGCTCGGTGATCTTCTTATACTCGGCAATCGACGATTTGAGCATTGCCGGATCGATTTTGCCCTGATCGGGATCGAGCTGCCGTGAATAAATGCGAGCCTGGATTTTATGCGCGCCGGCGCTCTCCGGATGCGCTTTCAGAAGATTGTCTGCCTCCTGCTGCGCCCGCTCCCACTGGCCGGTCTGAATATAAAAATTGGCGAGCTCTTCGCCGATATAACTGGCCCCGGGGTCGAGCTTAATCGCCTGGCGGTAAAAATCGATGGCCTTGTTGGCGTATTCGGCGCGATTCCCGTACGCGACCGCCATCTCGCTGTAGAGATGGCCCATCGCGAATGCGTAGTAAGCAGCTCCGTGAGGATCGGAAGGGGCTGCGGGCAAGGCGGCTGGCGCCTGGCCATAAGCGGAAGTAACGGCGGCGACACACGCCAGACCAAACGACAAATATCCGGCTCGCGCGCTACCGATCATGTTGATTCGCCTTCCTTCGCTTCGGCCCGCTTATTTGAGAAAAAAATGAAGCTTCCGTCATCATTGTATAACGCCGTCTATGAAGAGTCCCATGGATCAAGAGGCCTTGCTGGTCGCAATCGCAGGCCCCACGGGTTCGGGTAAGACCGAAGTCGCCCTGCGGATCGCCGCCCGTTTTCAAGGAGAAATCGTCAATTGCGATTCCGTTCAGGTCTACCGCCACTTCAATATCGGGGCGGCCAAAACACCTGAAACGGAGCGGCGCGGCATTACTCATCATCTGATTGACGTCGCGGAGCCCACTGAGGTTTTCACGGCGGGTGAGTTTTCTCGTGCCGGCCGGCTGGCGCTGCGGCAGATTGCCGACCGAGGCCGGCTGGCGGTGGTTACAGGCGGGACGGGATTCTATCTCCGTGCGCTCATCGAGGGCCTGGCGCCCGGACCCGAGCGCGACGAGCCGCTGCGTGCGCGCTTGCAGGCAATGGAAGAGCGGCGGTCCGGCGGGCTGCACCGTCTGTTGCGGCGCTTCGATCCCGTTGCAGCGGCACGGATCCACGCTCATGACATCCCGAAAGTGATGCGCGCCGTGGAAATTTGTCTTGCCGCACGGCGGCCCGCCACTGAAGTATTCCGCGAAGGCCGCGATGCGCTGACCGGCTTCCGAGTGCTGAAGATTGGCCTGTTTCCCGCGCGCGATCTGCTCTATCGCCGGCTCGAAGCGCGCCTGGACGCCATGTTCGAGCATGGGCTGGTGGAAGAGACGCGCGCCATTCTGGCCATGGGGTACCCCGAAACGGCCAAGCCTTTCGAAGCTATTGGATATAAGCAGGCATTGCAGCTGATCCGTGGCGAGTTAGAGCTCAAACAGGCGCTCTGCTATGCCCGGCGCGATACGCGGCACTACGCCAAGCGGCAGATGACGTGGTTCCGGCGGGAAAAGGATCTCGAAATATTTACCGGTTTTGGTGACGATCCGGCTGTCGCCGAGGCGGTGGAAGACCGGGTGAAGAGGTTTCTTGGGTTACCCTGAAAGCGACGTGTTTCGCTTACTCCCCGTGTTGTTTTTGATGGCCGGCCTTGTGTGCCGGGCCGCCGATACCGTAGTGATTCTGCCGCTTTTCAATGCCAGTGAAGCCAAGGCCCCGAACCTCGACTGGATTGGGGAAAGCGTGGCAGAGACGATCCACGAATCCCTGAGTTCGGCGGGATTACTAGTGCTGGCGCGCGAAGAGCGGGAAGAAGGGTATCGCCGCCTGTCGCTTCGGCCCTCCGTTGTGCTCACGAAGGCATCCGTGATCAAGATCGGCGAAACTCTCGATGCCGGACGCGTGATTTTCGGCGAGTTTAAGGTGGAGGGCTCCGATGCGGGTGCTGCCAGTCTGAAATCGAACATGCGGCTGACCATCCACATGATCGACCTCAAGAAATTACGGGAGGGGCCGGTACTGGAACAAGCGGGGCCCCTTGAAACGCTGAGCCACATGGAAATGGAACTGGCCTGGCTGCTGCTCAAAGAGCTTGCCCCCGCCAGTGCGCCGGTGGAGGGCGATTTTCTGCGGCTTCACCCCGCCGTGCGTGTGGATGCGATGGAGAGCTACGTCCGCGGCCTGATGGCCGTGACCCCGGAACAGAAAATCAAACTGTTCACACAATCGGCGCGGCTGGACGACCGTTTTTCTCAGCCCACCTTCCAGCTGGGCCGGATCTTCTTCGTCAAGAAGGATTACAAGACCGCCACGACCTGGCTTACAAAGGTAACTCGCGCCGACTCTCATTTTATGGAGGCCTCATTCCTGCTGGGCCTCTGTCATTACTACAACGGCAATTTCGACGGGGCGATTCAGCAGTTCCGGATGGTGGCGGCCGAAGTCCCTCTGAACGAGGTCTTCAACAACCTGGGAGCGGCGCTTTCCCGCCGCAACGACCCGTCGGCAGTGGACAATTTCAAGAAAGCCATCGACGGCGACGCGGCCGATCCCGATTACTGGTTTAACCTCGGGTACGAGTTCTGGAAACAGAGTCAGTTTACGCAGGCGGCCGAAGCCTTCAGGGCCGTGCTCGACCGCGCCTCGAACGACCAGGAGGCGACCACCATGCTGGGCCGGTCAATCAAAATGGATGCCCCGCGCGCAGGCGATCCGAAGACTGAAGGCCGCCAGCGCATCAAGACGACGTTCGAAGATTCCGCCTTTCGGCAACTCAAAGCGGAATTACAGGCGAAGTAAAGCGGTTTAGTAAGCGGTCTCACAGGAAATGCTTACACTTCCCTGGGACTGAACCATTTGGCGGACCGGAACGTCGGAACTGTTGCTGCCCAGGGCGCCGCGGAGTTTAGACAGTCCCAGGCCGGTTTGGCTGGCGCAGGCTAAAAATCGCGCACCGGCCGGAAGCCGATCATGCGATGCGCCAGCAGCGAGGGCCAGGCCGCCGAGCGCGCGTAGGTACGAAGATCAGGGGGCTCCAGGTAAAAGCTGCCTCCTTTGAGGACTCGATACGCTCCCGTAGCCGGGCCTTTGGGATTCTTCTTCGGCGAGACGGAATAATAGTCGCGCGCATACCAGTCCGCGCACCATTCCATAACGTTGCCGGCCATGTCATAAGCACCGTAAGGCGACGCGCCGTTATGCGTCTGCAGATCGCCATGTTTGTTGCCATCGTAAGTGCCCACTTTCATGCCGGTATCAAACTTGCTGCCGCCGACGAAGCTGGCATAGGAGTGGTCGATATTGTTGCCCCAGGGAAAACGGCGCTGGTCTGTTCCGCGCGCGGCCTTCTCCCACTCCGCCTCGGTGGGCAGTCGGTATCTCTTGCCGGTTTTGGCACTGAGCCAGTTGCAATAGGCGGTTGCTCCATCCCAGTTCACGCCCAGCACCGGATAATCGTCGGCGTCCGGGGTGCCTCCGCCATGGTTGTTGGCCTGGGTCCAATAAATGTTCTGATCTTTTGGGGTCACCCGGCCTTCGGGCCAGAACTTAGGGTCGTCATAGCCCGGATCATTGCGGAATTTCTTCCAATCCCCGTTGGTGATTTCATACTTGCCGATGTAGAATGCATCCACATCGACCGTGTGCACGGGGCGCTCGCGGGGCAATCCGTCGTTGAAATTGTCCCCCATCCTGAACGGGCCCGCGGGGACAAGGACGTAGTCGCCATAACCATCATTAACGACCGGAGCGGCAGCGGCCGACACGCTCGTGTGAAAACCGGCAACCACCACCATCAGCGGCAACACAGCCGCAATGCCAATCCAAACGAAACGACGCACTAATCGCGGCCTCCGGGAAGGAAGCCGTCCTGTTTGAGGAAGTTCTCGAGCCGCCCCATCCAGTCTGAGTAAATTGCGCTCGCGAAGCCATCGCCGAAGCCATGGTGCCCCTTTTGGTAGACGTGAATTTCTGCCACTGCTCCGGCCTTTGTCAGGTCCTGAAAGAATTGCGCGGTGCCAACGGCATTACCGGTGTCCCCCGCCGCGCACATCAGGAAGGTCGGCGGGAAATTTTTCAAATTTTCGCCCGGCTTGGCCCGCCCGGGGCCGTACACCATACCCAGGTAATCGGGACGCGAATTCATCCGCGAGACAGGGTCCGCGGCGGTCGGGTCGCCGGGAGTGGAGGCGTCCACCACGAGCCTGCCCATGCTCGAACCCGCTGAGAAGCCGATAAAGCCAACCTTAGCCGGATCGATCTTGAATTCGGCTGCGCGCGAACGGACGATCTGCAGCGCACGAGTGCCATCGAGCGCCCGCGCGTCATCGTTATAGTGGGGCGACAACCGATAGGTCAACACGAACGCGGTCACACCCCAGTCGTTGTAGCGCTCGGCGATATCCATTCCCTCGGCGCCATACATCAGCATGATGTTTCCACCACCGGGGGCGATTACGACGGAGGCGCCGTTGCGCCTGCCTTCGAGCGGCTGGAAGACAGTGAGAAATGGGTTATCGAGAGGCCCGTTGCCTTTCGCCATAGGAACCTTACCAGGCTCCCACAGGTGGATATTGTAGGCGGGTGGAAAACCGCCTTTATCAGCGTTCGACTTGTTTTCCGCGCCATAGAGAACGGCGGATAAGGCGAGGGCGGCCGCGAAGCATCGCCCCGGCAGCGTGGAATGTATCGATGCAGCCATTGAGCCCTAGTTTCCGACGCGTTCGCAGACAAGTCAAGCGGGTGAATGTGAGAAAACCCGCTGGATGGCAGCGAAACTGCTTTGGTTCGGGAGGTCGCTCTCAGCGATACATTCCGTCCATCGGAGAGATTACTTATGCCATCGAAGACAAACGCCATCGCCATGCTGAAGGCGGACCATAAGACAGTAAAAGGATTGTTCGCCGAGTTTGAAGAGGCCAAAGGCCGTGCGGCCAAACGCAAAATCGTCAACAAGGCTCTGCTCAAGCTCAAAATCCACGCCACGCTCGAAGAAGAGATTTTCTACGCCGCCGTGCGTCGGCACGTCGGCAGGGAAGTAATGAACGAGGCCGATGAGGAGCATCACGTTGCCAAGGTGCTGATCGCGGAACTCGATGGAATGAACGGAAGCGAAGATCACTACGACGCCAAGTTCACGGTACTCGCGGAAAACGTCAAACATCACATCAAAGAAGAAGAGGGCGAGATGCTGAAGAAGGCCAGTTCGATGAAGCTCGATTTCGAACAGCTGGGCCAGGAGATGGCGGCTCGCAAACAGCAACTGCTGCGTGATGGTTTCCCCCCGGTCGGCGAAGAAATGATGGTTGCGGCCAGCCACGGGCAGGGCGATTCACCAGCTAAAGCTGCTGGAACAGTCCGTTAGTCTTTCGTCTGCGATTGGCTGGTGCGGACCACCACGTTTGCATTCCTCTTGTTAACAGCTCGCGTGTGCTCCGCGGCGGCGAGCCGAGGATCCAGATCCGCGGGAGGTGGATTCCCGTTCGACCGTCTGACGCGTGAGGCCCGGCAGAGCCTCTCCCCTTGTTTCCGGTAGCCTTTTCAGATCAGTGAAGGCGAAGTGGACAACCGACCGCCAGAGCTGGCGTTGCAGCGGACCTGGTATTGGCGGGATCGATAAGCCGATCGGGGCCCCTCGGCTTGTCTGCATCCGGACGGCGGTCCTTTTCCCCGGGCGGCTTATGGGATTCGCAGATCTCGCCCAGACATATCCGCGGGCTTCTTCTCGCCCAGCACACTTAGAATCGTGGGCGCGATATCCTGCAATGCTCCACCCTGCCTTAATTTGCTGGCTGAATCGTCGACGAGGATAAACGGCACCGGATTCGTCGTGTGATAAGTGTGCGGGCCGCCGGTCGTGGGATCGATCATCATTTCCGCATTGCCGTGATCGGCCGTGATCACCCAGCGTCCGTTCTTCTCTTTCAGCCGCTGCCAGATGCGCCCCAGGCACTCATCCACCTTCTCCACGGCGCGAACCGTGGGCTCCATCCGCCCGGAGTGGCCCACCATATCGGCGTTCGCGAAGTTCATCACGATCACATCGAAATCCTTGTGACCCATGGCGTCAAGCACAGTTTCAGTGACGCCGTCCGCACTCATCTCGGGTTTGAGGTCGTAGGTTGCGACCTTCGGTGAGGCGATCATGGCCCGCTCCTCTCCGGTGAAAGGCTTCTCCACTCCACCGTTGAAAAAGTATGTGACATGCGCATACTTCTCGGTTTCGGCCACGCGCAGGTTCTTCCAGTTCAGTTCCTGGCAGACGTAACCCATGATGTTATTCAAAGGCTCGCGGGTCAGCACGAAAGGCACGTTGAACGACTTGTCGTACTGCGTCATGGTCGCGAACTTCAGCTTCGCCGGCGCGCCGTTTCGCGTGGTCAGGGCTTCAGTCATTTCACGCCCGCGATCCGCGCGGTAATTGAAGAAAAAGCATGCATCGCCGTCACGGATTAAACCCACCGGCTCGCCCGCGGCGCCTATGATCGTGACGGGCTCGATAAATTCGTCGGTGACGCCCTTTTCATACGACCGCTCGATAGCTTCAGCCGGGTCGGCCCACGTCTCGCCGCGGCCGTGGACCATGGCATCGAAAGCCTTCCCGATGCGTTCCCAGCGCTGATCGCGATCCATCGCATAGTATCGGCCTTCGACGGAGGCGATCTGGCCCACGCCGATCTCACGGATCTTCTGCTGCAATTCGCGAATGTACGCAATGCCGTTCTGGGGCGGCGTGTCGCGGCCATCCATGAAGCAGTGAATGAAAACGGATCCGACCTTTTCCCGCTTCGCCATGCGTAGAAGCGCATAGAGATGCTCCTGCTGCGCATGGACGCCGCCACTCCCTATCAGGCCCATCAGGTGCAGCCGCCGGCCATCACGCGCGTAATGCATCAGTTCGAGCAGCAGCGGGTTTTGATA
>JBDUBZ010000140.1:0-9468 GCA_040003745.1 Terriglobia bacterium | reverse complement strand
TTATCGCGTGATCGAATCGTTCCTCAAGCTCGTTGCCATCGCCACGGTGGCGGACATCGTTCCGCTCACCGGCGAGAACCGCATCATCGTCAAGCATGGGTTAAGCGGCCTGAAAGACGTGCGCAATCCCGGCCTTCGGGCTCTGCTCGACGCCGCCGGATTCCGCGACAGGGTTCCCAATGCGACCGAGGTGGCCTTTCGCATTGCGCCCGCCATCAACGCGTCGGGGCGCATGGACAGCGCCGGTCAGGCGGTCCGCATGTTTCTCACAACGGATGCTTCGGAAGCGGATGAAATCGCGCGCGAGTTGTTTGCGCTCAATCAGGAACGCCAGGCAGCCGAGCGGGCGATCGTGCATGAAATCCTCGAGCGATGTGTGGCCGTCCCGGTGGGCATTCACGAAGCCGCTCTGGTGTTCTGGGGCGAAGGCTGGCATCGCGGAGTGGTCGGCATCGTCGCCAGTCGCGTGATGCAGCGCTATCACCGCCCGGCCATCGTGCTGGGGATTGAAAACGGCATCGCGCAGGGGTCGGGGCGCAGTATTGAGGCCTTCCATCTTCTGGATGCGCTCGAAAGCATGCGCGAACTTTTCACCAAGTTTGGCGGCCATGCGCACGCTGCGGGCCTGACGCTGCCCGCCGGGCAGGTGGATGTGTTGCGGACACGCCTCCAGGCTTATGCCGGTGAACGCCTGACAGCCGAAGACATGCGGCCAACGGTCGACATCGACGCCGTTCTCAACCTGATGGACGTGAATGAAGAACTCTGGTCCGCTCTCGAAAAAATCGCGCCGTTCGGTATGGGCAATCCGCGTCCTCTGTTTGCGTCACGGGGCTTGCAACTAGCCGGGCCTCCGCAGCTCTGGAAGGAAAAGCATCTAAAAATTGCCGTGAAACAGAGCGGGCGTACCGTTGTCATGAAAGCGTTTGGAATGGGTGAATGCGCCGAATCGCTGGGCCGGGCGAGCACGGTCGATATCGCCTTTGAGATTGAGCGCGATTGGTTTGGCGGTCTGGGCCTGCTGGCCCGCGAATGCCTGCCGGTTGCAGTCTGATAGAACTATGTGTGCCGTGAATCGACGAACCTTTCTTGCCACCTCCGCTGCGCTGACGGTAACTGAAATGACTAAGGTCGAAGCCGCGCCTGCATCCATTCCCATCATCGACTGTCATATCCACCTTTTCGATGTGAATCGGCCTCAGGGCGTACCGTGGCCCGAGAAAGCCGACAAGATCCTCTACAAAACGGCCTCGATGGATCGCTATCGCCAGATCACGGCGGCTCTCGGAATCGTAGGAGCTATCGAGGTGGAAGCCAGCCCCTGGTTCGACGACAATCAATGGGTTCTCGATATCGCGGCCAAAGATAAGATGCTGGTCGGCACGGTGGGCGACCTCGAGCCGGATAAACCCGATTTCCGTGCGCAGCTTGATCGCCTCCATAAGAACCCGCTGTTCCGCGGCATCCGCTACGGCAATATCTGGGACCGCGATCTCGCCGCAATGGTTGACAAACCGGAATTTATTGCCGGGATGAAGATGGTGGCCGATGCCGGGCTCTCGATGGATTCGGCCGATCCCGATCCCCGTCTGATTCACGGGATTCTTCGCCTCTCCGATAAAGTTCCGTCGTTGCGAATCGTGATCGACCACCTGCCTCGTATTGAAAAGCCCACCGCAGCCGGGGCCCTGAAAGCCTACGAGGGCGATCTGCGGGAACTGGGGAAGCGCAAGCAGGTTTTCGTGAAAGTCTCGGGCGTGGTTCGGCGGGTGAACGGCCGCATTGAGGAGAACCCCGCTTTCTACAAGAGCACCCTCGATGAGTTCTTCGATATTTTCGGTGAAGATCGCCTGATCTATGGCAGCGACTGGCCTCACAGCGACCTGTGGGCGCAGTATCCCGTCGAACTCAGGATCGTCCGCCCGTACTTCATGGCCAAAGGCCAGGCCGTTGCCGAGAAGTATTTCTGGAAAAACTCAGTGGCCGCGTATCGCTGGGTTCACCGCGATAAATCGCAACCAAACGCTTAAATACCGAAGGGCCAGACCTGCTGTACGGTTTTGCCGAGGATCCATTCGCGATCGGTGGGCGTCAGGAAATCCAGATGGTCGCGGAACAGTTCAACCGCCTGTGCGTACCGCAGTTTCGGCAGTGAGACAGGCCAGTCCGTGCCCCACATCAGCCGCTTCGGTCCGAATTTATCGTAGAGCCGTTTGACCTGCACGAGCGCATCGGGATAGGGATACGGCTGCTTCGAAAGCGTCCACATGTGTGAAATCTTGACGTAGACCTTCGGATAGCGCTCCAGAGCGAGCAGCAGACCGAGCTTTTCCGGCTCGGCGAGCGGAGAATCGGCCTGATGATCGATCACTACGGTCAGGGCCGGATTCTGTTCGATAAGCGGCGAGATGTCGGGCATCCGGGTGGCCGGCGCCAGCACGGTCATCGGAACCTTCAGTTGAGCGCATCGTTTCCACAGCGGAGGCATCAGCGGCCCGCGGATCCAGTCGCCATCGGGATTGGCGGACGGGCTGAGACGCACGCCGTGAAACCCGTGCTCTTCGGTCCACTTGCTGAGATGGTCCGGCGCGGCGGGATCTTCCGGATTCACGCGGCACACCCCCTTAAACGTCTGCGGATAGCGCTTCAGCACGTCGGCGACGTAGCTGTTATCCCACTTGTAGTGGATGACCTGAATGATCACTGTGCGCGAGACGTTGTTGGCCTTCATAAGATCCAGCAGCATCTCGGCCGAAGCGTCTTCCGCTGGAGGCCTCGCTCCTTCCGCAAAAGGAAACTTCGGGTCGTGCTTCCAGGCATGCACGTGGGAATCGATCAGCAGGGGCTTCGCCGGGTCCGCGGCCCTGAGCGCGGAGGCTGCCAGTGCGGTACTAAGAAAGCTGCGGCGGTTCATCGTGAACCGAATATCGTTATTTCACCCACGGGCCATACTTCTTCCACGATATTGCCGCGACAGGCGTAGATTTCGTTGTAGAGGTTGACGGTGGGGTCGCAATGCGGCGGAATAAACTCGACACGGCTGCCAAGGCGCAGTTTCGCCGCGCCATCGACATAACCGAATTCATCGCCACCCCAGCGATAGGCCGCGCCTTCCAGACCCACCGGTTCCGGCCCGAATGGCCGGTCTGTGGAAAACGCCTTGAAACCCGCGTCCACCGTGACAAACCCCGCATGATTGGCGCTCACCACCGTTGCGAGAACGGTGAGGGCGTTTCTGAATTCGACTCCGATGTCGCGATAAGCGAGGTCCATCAGCGCATAAGACCCGGCCTGCAGTTCGGTGATGCCGGGCAGATTCAGATCGATGTTCCAGGTGCCTGTGCTGCCGCCCGAAACGATGTCCGTGTGCAAGCCATGGCTGGCCATCAAATCCCGCGCCCGGGCTGCGATCGTGAAGGTCTCGCTTGAATCGCCTCCATGCGATCCCCGGACTGAATAGGCCTGAACGCCGCGCAGCCAGAGATGGCTCGCCTGATCGATCTTCAACGCAATATCCAGGGCCTGATCGAGCGTTGCTGCCCCGGTGCGATGATCTCCCACATCGAGATCGACCAGCATCCCGATCTGAACGTCTGCTGCCAGCGCCGCCTGTTGATACCACTCGGCCTGTTGGACATGGTCGACCGCCACCATAGCCCCAGTCATAGCGATACGGGTCATTTTCGCGGGGTCGACAAGCGGGGAAGTCAGCAACAACTCGCGAATGCCGCCGGCCGCCATCAACTCGGCTTCCGCCACTGTAGCGACGCAGACTCCTGCCGCACCAGCTGCGATTTGTCTCTTCGCGATCTCAACGCATTTATGCGCCTTCGCGTGGGGCCGCAACTTCTTACCGGCGAGTCTCGCCGCATCTGCCATCTTCGACAGATTCGATTCGAATGCGTCGAGGTCGACGAGCAGCGCGGGGGTGGGAATCTCCTGCTTGTTCAACACTGATATTCTCGAAGCATTCTGGATCGTATCGCAGAACTTCAACCCACGGCGGTGAACGCCATCCTCGCCGAGGTGCGCGCGGCTCAGGCTGCGGGTATCGAAATATCCTCCCTGATGCGTGGAGAGCCCGATTTCCCTACTCCGCCGCACATTGTGGATGCCTGTGCGCGGGCGCTGCATGCGGGACGCACCGGCTACCCCGATAACCGCGGCGAGAAGAATTTCCGTGAAGCCGTTGCCCTCAAGCTGCAGCGCGACAATGGCCTCGCCTTCGATCCTGCAACCGAGATCCTTGCGACCTCCGGAGCCACTTTCGGAATCTATGCGGCGCTCACGGCACTGTTGAACGAGGGCGATGAGGTTCTGCTGCCCGACCCGGTCTACGACGCTTATCAATCGCCCATCACGCTCGCGGGAGGCCGAATCCGAAAGGTTCCGAGCGCCATCGTGAATGGCCGCTTCGTTCTCAGTGTCGAAGCCCTCGAGGCCGCATGGACTCCCGCGGTACGAGTTCTGATCCTGAACACCCCGTGGAATCCGGTGGGAACGGTCCTGACGGCCGCTGAAATAGCGGGGATTGAGGCATTCTGCCAACGTCGCGACGTAGTGCTGATCAGCGATGAGATCTACGAGGCGATCACTTATGGTGGCCACAGGCACAAGTCGCCACCTGCGGCCGTGCTGGTCAACAGCCTTTCGAAAACCTACGCGATGACGGGCTGGCGCGTGGGCTACTGTGCGGGTCCGGCGAAGATCATCCAGCGCATGTTCATGGTGCTGGCGCAATCGAGCAGGGGCCCGGCTACGTTTATTCAGGATGCGGCGGCGGAAGCGCTGGGAGGTTCGCAGGATTGTGTCTCAGACATGGTTCGCGAATATGCCCGGCGCCGGGAGTACGTCATCCTTAAGCTGTCGGGCATTCCGGGCGTCGAGGTACTGGCACCGGAAGGCGGCTTCTTCGTCATGCTCGACGTGCGCGGGCTCGGTGCGTCTTCGAACGCGATTCGCAGGCATCTGCTGGAACGCCACGGAGTTGTTGTCATCCACGGCGCGGCCTACGGATCCTGCGGCGAAGGGACTCTGCGAGTTTCATTCGCATCCGGCGGCGAAACGCTTGAGCGCGGCCTGGTGCGGCTTCGCGAAGGGCTGGAATCGTATGCCGCCCGGTGAGTTGCTCCAGAGCGAGTTGCTTCAGAGTGAGTTGCGCCAAAAGATTGAAGGCGAGGTCCGCTTCGATAAGGTCTCTCGCGCCATGTATTCCACCGATGCCAGTGTCTACCAGATCGAGCCTGTCGGCGTCGTCATTCCGAAGAATCGCGATGACATTATCCGCACGCTCGAAATCTGCCGCCGGCTGAAATGCTCCATCACCATGCGTGGGGGAGGAACTTCGCAGGCGGGCCAGGCCATCGGCGAGGGACTTCAAATTGACACGTCGAAGTACTACAATCGCCTGCTCGAAGTTAACGCCGGGGAACGCTGGGCGCGCGTGGAACCCGGCATTGTTCTCGACGAGTTGAACGCGCAACTGCTTCCGCTCGGCTTGCGGTTTGCCCCGGACATTTCGACTGCCAGCCGCGCCACCATTGGCGGCATGATGGCCAATAATTCCAGCGGTGCGCGCTCGGTGCTGTATGGAAAAACCATCGACCACGTGCTCGAACAAACGGTTTTGCTCAGCGATGGGTCGATTGTTCAGTTCCACGAAATAAACCGCGCGGAGGTGCCCGCGGCCGAAGGCAGGGAAGCGCAGTGCTACACCACCGTGCTGCGCCTTGCCAATGAGAATGCAGCGGAGATCGACCGCCGGTTTCCGAAGGTTCTTCGCCGCGTGGGCGGCTACAATCTCGACGAATTCACAGACTCCGCCAAGCCGGTCAATCTCGCCAGGATGATGGTGGGTTCGGAAGGAACCCTGGGCATTGTGCTCGAAGCGAAATTGCGCCTCGTGCCTCTGCCGAAAGCAAAGGCTGTCATGGCCATCATGTTCGGCGACCTGCTGGAATCGCTCGCGGCTGCCCCGATCATCCTCGCGCATCGCCCTTCCGCAGTGGAGGTGATGGATAAAGCGATCCTCGACAACACCCGCCAGAACGAGGGCCTCAACCGCATCCGCAATGGCTTTATTCAAGGGGATCCCGCAGCCATGCTGTGCGTGGAGTTCTACGCGGATACAAAGGAAGAACTGCCTCCCCGGCTTGCCGCACTCGAAAACGATCTGCGCGAGCGCGGTCTCGGATACCACTATCATTCCGAGACCGACCCGGCTGCGCAGGCAAAGATCTGGAGTCTGCGCGAAGCGGCGCTGGGCCTTTCCATGGCTTCGAAGGAAGACGCGAAATCAATTTCTTTCGTGGAAGATACGGCCGTCCCACCGGAGTTGTTGAGCGCCTTCATCGGCAGGTTTCTCGAAATCGTTCACCGGCACGGCACCACCGCCGGAATCTACGCCCACGCCTCCGTGGGATGTCTCCACGTGCGTCCCGTCATCAACATGAAGACCGCCGAGGGCATCGGTAAGTTTGAATCCATCGCCAACGCCGTAGCCGATCTGGTACTGGAATTCGGCGGCGCGCTTTCCGGTGAACACGGCGACGGTCTGGTGCGCGGTCCCTTCATGCGGAAGATGTTCGGGCCTGCGCTGTACGAAGCATTTCGCGAGATCAAGCGAACCTTCGATCCGGAAGGAATCTTCAATCCGGGCAAGATTGTGGATTCGCCGCCGCTGACCGCTAACCTGCGCTACGGTGCGGGTTATCAAACGCCGAATCCGTTCACTTTTTTCGACTATTCGGACTACGGCGGTATGGCGGGGGCGGTCGAAATGTGCAGCGGGGTGGGTGCCTGCCGGAAAAAGCTCTCAGGCACGATGTGCCCGTCTTACATGGTGACAAGCGAGGAATCCGCTTCCACGCGCGGGCGCGCCAACACGCTGCGGCTTGCCATGGCCGGACGTCTGGATGAATCCGGTCTGGGCGATGAAGGCGTTCATCGTGCGCTCGATCTGTGTCTGGAATGCCGCGCCTGTAAGGCCGAGTGTCCGGTGGGCGTCGATATGGCCCGTTTCAAGAGTGAATTTCTCGCGGACTACTACACGCGCCATGGAACCCCCTTGCAGGCACGGGCGCTTGGCAATGTCCATCGCGCGGCTGTGTGGGGAAGCAGACTGGCTCCCCTTTCAAACAGGATGGCGGGTTCGGGACCGGTGAAGTGGCTCAATGAAAAGCTGTTCGATATCGATCTCCGGCGTCGCCTGCCCGCGTGGCGGTCCGATACCTTCGGGCGCTGGGCGTCGAAGCACCCGCCCGGAACAGGCCAGCCCGTCACGCTCTTCAACGACACCTTCACCAATCATTACGACCCGGAGATTGGCGCTGCCGCCGTCGAGGTGCTGGAGCGCGGCGGCTGCCGGGTCAATGTAGTGCGCCCTGGCTGCTGCGGCCGTCCCCTGATTTCCCAGGGGCTTTTACAGGACGCCCGTGAACATGCGAGCCGGCTCGTGAATGCCCTCTATCCAATCGCCGTGCGGGGCGAACGAATTCTATTTTGCGAGCCGAGTTGCCTCTCGGCGGTGCGCGAGGACGCTGTGGATTTACTTCGGGGTGAAGAGCAGGCGCGGGCTCGCCGGGTCGCCGCCGCCACGGGGCTCTTCGATGAATTCGCCGCGAAACTCGACCTGCCCCTGCGTGAAACGACCGGCGCCATTTTCCTCCACGGGCACTGTCATCAGAAATCCATGGGCATGCTTCCCGCTACCATTGCGCTGCTGTCGAAAATTCCCTCTGCGCGCATTGTCGATCTCGATGCCGGTTGTTGCGGCATGGCTGGATCCTTCGGCTACACGCGCGGTCATTACGATGTCTCGGTTGCGATTGCCGAAAGAAAGCTGTTGCCTGCGGTACGGCGGATGAAGCCCGGCGATGTGCTCGTTGCCACGGGCACTTCCTGCAGGCATCAGGTGGCGGAACTTGAGGGAACAACCGCCATGCATCCCGCGGTCCTGATCCGCGGACTGCTGAAGTAATAGACTGAAGCCGATGAATAATCCGAACATTCTTCACGCGGTCGGCGAGGCACTGGCCGAGCATGGCACTACGGCTCGCCCCGGCGAGCGCATGGCCGACACGGTGGCTCGCGCGCTCCATATTTCGGACGCGCAGGCCGAGCACTGGCTGGAGGCGCTCGACGCCGGTTCCACAGTGGAGGAAGCCAACGCCCGCGCCGGGATTCTTAGCACGGACAGCGAGCCCGTACTGGTGGCCATCGCGAAAGCCATTGGTAAGGCGCTCGGCAGTATTACTGGCTGAGAGTGAAGTTTACGTCGATCTCAGTCGCCACCTCGACCGGCTGGCCATTGAGCAACGTCGCCTGATAACGCCACTGCTGACGTGTGTGGGTCCTTTCGGCGGCCCGGGTTTTTTCACGGTCGTGTGAGATGCGGCCGGCGCAACATGCGTGGGAAGCGCATCTGAAATGCCCGGCAGTGTGGAAGATCCACTGGATGACGCCGGGCCGGAGCCGCTTGAGGGGAACCCACACCGGGATCTCCCTATTCAGTATCAGCATCTCCGGATGGAACAGTGGAATTAACAGCAGCACCGCCGTGACACCCAACTGCAGCACGAGAGAAGCGCCTATCGTCCACGGTTTTCGAGTTTGTGCGTTGACATCCACGAACGTCTGATCGAACATCGGTTCTCTCCTGTTCGCATCGGCGTATTGTCGGGGACTTTCCGCAGCTCTTCGGACTTCGGCCAGCGCTACATTCTTACGGCGGACGCGCTCAGTGAACTGCCGTTCGGCAAGAGCAAATGTTTGGGCGGAACGCGGGCAGGCTCATCGACACTTTCATGGGCGGCTGGCAGGTTTCGACAATCCTGCGCATGCAATCCGATTTGTCTTCGACCATCAGAGCTTCAGAACGCTCAGCCAGTGCGCGTCATGCAGCTTAGTCTGCGGTACGGGTTTTAGTTCTCCCGATCGTCCCGTACAGGAAAACCTTGGGCCCCCCCGGTTCTTTACTCGCTGAAATTCAGTCCGAATTGGGCCAGATCGTCTCCGAAGCGGAATTGCAGGTCGAGTGGCGGTCTATGGGCTCCCCGAGAGATGGAAGCGAAAGTTTTCCGGGAATCGCGGTTCTGCGGTTCAGGGGCCGCTGCTTTTTCGACGGCAGTCCCGCGGCCGGTATGTCGGCATATTCTGGCGGGCCCGCACTCGGCGCCACCGATCTCACCCGGGGTCACATGCTGTCGTTCGGAGATGTGAATTGCGACGCTGTGCGGTCTCTGGTTGCGCCAGGCGTCAGTACGCTTCGCCTCGCGGACAGAAACTCGGTGCTGGGACGCGCACTGGCGCGTGTGAGCGCGCATGAAATCTACCACATGCTCACGGGTTCGAAGGCCCATGCGAACGAGGGAATCGCCCGCGCCGCGTATTCCCGCACAATTCTTACGGCTCCCTCTTTCGCGTTCGACAAGCCGGAAATGAACTGGCTGCGAAGCTGGGTACGAAAGC
>JBDUBZ010000139.1:0-9527 GCA_040003745.1 Terriglobia bacterium | reverse complement strand
GTGCTCGTGTCCCCACATCCAGATATCCACAAAAGGCAGAATATCCTGCACCTGGCTCAGCAAATGCGCATTGAGACTTGCTCCCGTCGTAATATCCTCAAACGCCGAAAACAACTGATGATGCGACAAAAGAATCGTCCGGCGACCGCCAGCCGTGTGGATCTTGTCCTTAAGCCAGGCCACTTCCGAATCCTGCAGAAACGTGGGCACATTCCCGCCGGGAACGCGATCGTTATACCCGGTGTCGAGCCCGATGATCTGCCACTTCTCATTGCGCAGGCAGAAGTAGCTGGCCGGTTGCCCCAGCCGGTCGAGCAGCCGGTAGAACGGCGCACCGCCGCTGAACATGTCGTGGTTGCCGGCGAGGTTAAAGGTTTTCACCTTCGTCAGATCAAGCTCGGAATTCCATACGTTATAGAAGTAATTGATCGCCTCAAAATCGGTACAGGAATAATAGATATCCCCCAGGTGAATGACGATATCGGGATACTTGCGGGCAATCTGCCCGAGCACCGTCTTCGCTTCATCCTGCCCGGTACCCCAGTCGCCCACAATTGCGACTCGTGATTTTGCCTTCAGCGAAGAGTTATCGACAAAGTCGCCGATCTGCTTCCAGACCCGGTAAGACGGCGTCTGTCTGGACGCGAGGAACTGCGCATAGATCATCGCCGCTTCCGCCCAGCGAGGGTCGCAATCGCCCATCTTCGCGGTCAACTGCGCCTTGTTCACGCTGACGCCTGTGGGATCCATGCGGATCGCATCTTTCGCGATATTGCGCGCCAGCGTCGAGCAGTAGCGCACCGTCGATCCGATATCCTGCGCGGCCTCATGCGTGGGGGGCGGCATCAGGGTCGCCTTTCCCTGCTCGGCGGCCTGGACATCGAGCGCGGCGGCCGCCACCATGTTGTCCTGCGACACGTCCGGCCGGGAAATGACCGTTCCCGAAGAAATGTCCTGCGCCTGAACGCCAGTGCCCTTCTTCGCAACGACTTCATCTACGGCGGATTGCCAAAGCGCCAGTTCCGGATCGCGTGTATTCTTCAGCATTCTTTCCCCCTCGTCTTTTTACTAAACCGTCATTATGGCCCGCATCAGGTCGATCAGACCCGCCCCCTGAAACGCGGGCGCCCGGCCGAGATCCATTGCCGATTTCAAAAATATTTCTTTTACTTTATGCGGATCGCCGCGGAATTCCATATGCGCCGAGAGGAAGGCCGCAATCGCCCCGGAGACGTGGGGCGCCGCCATGCTGGTCCCGCTGCGCTCTTCATACTCGTACCCCTGGTCGAGCTTGATCGAACACGAAATGACCTTCTCCCCCGGCGCGACCAGGTCCGGCTTCAGTCTGCCGTCGCCGGTCGGACCCTTTGAAGAGAAGTAGCTGATCCCATAGGTATGCGGCTGAGATTTATGTACCGAACCCACCGAAATCGCCAGCGCCGCATTCGCCGGATCCGTAATCGAAAGCGCAATCCACGTCGGAACTTCCTCACCGGTATTCAGCTTCGTCACGCCATACCCCGAGTTTCCGCACGAAATCACCACCACACATCCGGAATCCACCGTGCGATTCACTTCCTGGCACAGCGGGCTCCTGCCGCAACCGTACCAGCGCGGATCGAACGGATACCCAAGACTCATGTTCAGCCCGTCGATCTTGAGGCTCCTGCTCGCCAGATTCAGCTTTCTGATGTATTCGAGCGCCATGATGCAGTTCGACGACGAACCCGCTCCGTTGTCGTCCAGCACTTTCACGTTCACGAGGGTTGCCAGCGGCGCCATGCCGGAAGGATACCCGGCGAGGTTCACCACGGAATCGCCCAGCTGGCTGTCCACCTGAAGCGCAGCTTTAACCGGCACGGGGGGAACCGGCGGCAGGCGCGCCCCGGCAATGATGCCGGCGACGTGTGTCCCATGGCCATTCGTATCTTCTAGCGATGGCGAGTTCGAAAAATTCCTACTCAGCGCTGCGTTAATAGTGGCGAACTGCTGGAAGTGCGGATGATCGGAGCGAATGCCCGTATCGAGCACGGCCCAGGTAATGCCTTTGCCACGCGCTTCGAAGGTGCGCCACGCGGCCGATGCCTTGATCGTGTCTGCCGATGACAGAATGTGCGTGCTGCAGATTTCGTCTTTCCAGATCTGATAAACGAACTCCTTCTGTTCGCCCAGTTCCAGGATCACGTCGGGCATGAGGCTGGCGAAGATGTAAAAATCGCTGCAGCGGAATTCAATACCGCGCGTTTTCAGTTGGCCTGAAATGAATGCGCGGGCGGGCTCCAGCGCCATCTGGGGATCGGTTTTCGATTCGTTCAGCGTAATGATGACGGGAATTGGCTGAGCCCCGCCCGGGGACACCTGCTGCGCCTTTATTTCATCGAGAACGGGCGGCGAAATGAGAAAGGTCTTCATCTCGGGCATAAATTACCTGCCCCCCGCCTGGATAATCGCCGCAGCAAATTCCGCCATGTCGCTCCTAACTCGAAATGAATAAGATCCTATCCATTATAAGGAAGGCGGCGGGGGTGGCGGCTCACACGGCGGATCGGGGAATTCAGACTCCTGGCCAGCGGCGCATGAGCCAAAGTCGCTGCCCCATGTCATGCTGAGTCCGCAGCCTTCGGGGTGGGTCTGTAGCTTTTTCGGAGGCGTGCCCTGCAACGAGCGCAGCTCCTATACTCACATTGAGGTCCAATGCCCACGATTCTGTATGTTGATGGGTGGCGGATCTACTTCTACTGTATTGTCCATGGGATTGACACCGCCCCGAATTCCGCGCCCGGGCGGAACTCTCGCCTTCGGGTTACGGCATTCATTGGCGCACCCGTTTACCGCCGGCCAATTTCGTGGCGGTCGTACGCGGCGCGCATCTGCCGAAGCTGTTCCACGTCGCGCCATAACTGATCGCGCTCGCGCCCGGCCAGACGATTATTATCGAGCACGTGCTGCACAGCACCGATCGAACTGTCCAGATCGCCTTTGTCGAAATGTCCGTGGCGCCAATCCTCCGCGAAACTTCTTAACTGCTTCTCCGCATGGGTCAGGCGATCCTGATCGCCGCGCGAAAGATTCCACACACTGTAACCATGATTCAAATCGACGTGAACACGCTGCACCAGGGCCGAAACGGCATCGGGGCCATACTGCGCCATCGCGGCCGACGCCAGCAGCAAACCTACAAGGATTCTTTTCATAAAAGCAAAAACCTCCTGCCAGAATAAACGCACTATCCCGGCGGGAGGTTGTCGGCATTACCAATATTTAATTGGGCATCAACACGGTGTCCACCACATGAATCACGCCGTTCGACTGCATCACATCGCTAATTGTGACCGTCGACATGCCCCCCTTCTCGTCGGTAAGCATGAGCTTGCCCCCCATCATCTTCGCGGTCAGCATCTCACCCTGCACGGTCTTCAGCATGGCCTTGCCCCCGCCCGCTTTGATCTGCTTCTTCAAGTCTGCCGCGGTCAGACGCCCCGGCACCACGTGATAGGTGAGGATCTTCACCAGCGTGTCTTTGTTCTCGGGTTTCACCAGCGTGTCGACCGTGCCGGCCGGCAGCTTGGCGAATGCTTCGTTGGTCGGGGCGAAGACGGTAAACGGTCCCGCGCCCTTCAGCGTTTCGACCAGACCAGCCGCTTTGACCGCTGCAACCAGCGTCGTGTGGTCGGCGGAGTTCACCGCGTTGTCGACAATATCCTTCGTGGCGTACATCTTCTGCCCGCCCACCATCGGATTGTTCTTCGCAAACGAAGGCGCAACCGCGAGGGCGAGTGCAAACGCAGATAGAGTAATCAGTTTTTTCATTTGTATTCCTTTTTTGTTCAGCCTCGTGACTTGTGGCTTCTGAAATGGGATACGCAGCCGCGGGCCGAACCGGATGTACTACGCTGAACCTGTACATGTCTGAACTCGCACGAATCGGCGTCGCGATAAACGAAGATCTGCTCGCCGAGTTCGACAAACTCATCGCGAAACGCGGCTATACGAACCGTTCGGAAGCCTTTCGCGACCTCATCCGCAATGAACTGGTCGACAATGCCTGGCAGTCCTCGAACGAGGAGATGTTCGGCACCGTTACGTTGGTATACGATCATCATGTTCGTATGCTCACCGATAAATTGACCGACATGCAGCACAAATACCATTCCGCGATTTTGTCTTCCATGCACGTTCACCTCGATCACGACAATTGCCTCGAAGTGGTGCTGGTCCGGGGCAAAGCCTCTCTTGTGCAGAAACTGGCCAACGGTCTCATTGCCATCAAGGGCGTGAAGCATGGAAAATTCACCGCCACTACCGCCGCCGACAATCTGCCCTGACCTGTCGTACGTAAGAGTGTAAGTACGTAAGGGTGTAAGACGGATGCATATACCAGACGGCTATCTGAGCCCGGCAACCTGCGGCGCCCTCGCGGCGGTGTCGGCACCCTTCTGGTACGTGTCGCTTCAGCGCATGAAGCGGCTTTTGAATACCCGAATGATCCCACTTCTGAGCGTCTTCGCGGCCTTTTCGTTCATCGTCATGATGTTCAATCTCCCGCTCCCCGGCGGCACCACCGGCCATGCGGTGGGCGTGGGTATCGCGACCATCGTGCTTGGCCCCTGGGCATCCATTCTCGCCATCTCTATCGCGCTCGTCATACAAGCCGTATTCTTCGGCGATGGAGGCATTACCGCCATTGGCGCCAACTGCTTCAACATGGCGATCGTCGCCTCCCTCACGGCCTGGGCTGTATACCGCGTAGTGGCCGGGCGCTCGGCTATCGGATCGCCCCGCCGCATCGTCGCCGCGGCGCTCGCAGGTTACCTCGCCATCAACGTTGCTGCGCTCGCGGCGGCTGTGGAATTGGGAATTCAGCCAACCTTTTATCACGATGCTTCGGGCGCGCCTCTCTACGCTCCTTATCCCCTGCACATCGCTATCCCAGCCATGATGATCGGCCATTTGACTGTTGCGGGGCTCGCCGAGCTTGTGCTTTCCGCAGGTGTTGTGGCCTATCTGCAACGAGCCGATCCCGGTCTGCTCGCCGGCACGGCGCCAGGCGCTTCCACAATCGAAGCCCGGTCTACAAAGACACTGTGGGCTGCTCTCGGTGTGCTCATGATCCTGACTCCCCTTGGAATTCTGGCGGCAGGATCCGCGTGGGGCGAATGGGCTCCCGAAGACTTTACGAGTAAGACCGGCAGAGCGCAAATCGCCGCCGCCTCCGGCAATCAGGCGCCGCCATCGGCCGCGCCGGCGGGCTTGCGGCGCATCGCTTCGTTCTGGACCGCGCCCATGCCGCGCTACGCCCCACCGATGCTGAAGAGCCCGGTTTTCGGCTATCTGCTTTCAGCGGCCTCCGGCGCCGGCCTGATCATTCTCGTCGTCCTCTTTGGCGGCTGGATCTTCGAGCGGCGCATGGCCGTCGTGGAACGGCGCATGAAGTGAAGAAGGGCTTCATCGAGCGCACCCTTGCAAACCTGCTCTCGGCCTCGGAATATGCCGCGACCGCTGAAGACATGGCCGCTTCACGAGGCTTGCTCCAGGCAATCGATCCGCGCATCAAAGTCGCCGGCCTGTTTGGCCTGATCGTGGCCGTGGCGGCATCCCGCCGCCTCTGGGTCATCGAAGCCATCTTCGTCTTCTCGGTGATGCTGGCTCTTTCTTCCCAGATCAAGCTTGCGAGACTTCTCCACTGGTTCTGGATTCCCGTTCTGTTCTTCACCGGCACTCTAGCCCTGCCGGCGATCTTCCTGACACCCGGCCGCCCCGTCGCCAGTCTGCGCGGAATCTACGTCACCGTCCAGGGTATCCGCACCGCGAGCTTTCTGATTTCGCGAGCCGAAGCGGCCTCCACGCTCTCGGCGTTGCTCGTCCTCACAACGCCCTGGCCGTGGATTCTGAAATCTCTCCGCACCTTTCGCTGTCCCATCGTGATGGTGGCCATTCTCGGCATGACCTATCGATACATATTCGTCATTTTGCGGACCGCGTTCGAGATGTTCGAATCCCGCAAAAGCAGAACGGTCGGCACGCTCGAACCGCGGGAGCGGCGCCGCCTGGCCGCGTCCGCAGCGGGCGTTCTGCTCAGTAAGAGCCTGCATCTGGCCGGAGATGTTCACCTCGCCATGCAATCGCGCGGTTTTCGCGGCGAGATTTACATCATGCAGGATTTCCGCGCGACCTTCCGGGATTGGTGGTGGCTCGCCGCCTTCACGACCCTGATCGCAGTCTCTTTCTGGTGTGGCCGGTGAACGTTTTCGATGTCAGCGCCGTTTCCTACCGCTACGATTCCGTTCCCGCCGTCGACAACCTTTCACTCGCCATTCAAGCGGGCCGGCGCGTGGCCCTGCTGGGCGCCAACGGGTCGGGCAAATCGACGCTTCTCAGACTGCTCGACGGCCTCTACTTCCCCACTTCCGGCAGCATCTGTTTTCATGGACAGCCGCTGACCGAACAGCGGTTCGAAGACGACCGTTTCGCCTTCGATTTCCGGCGGCGCGTGGCCCTGCTGTTTCAGGACCCCGACGTTCAGCTCTTCAATCCGACGGTCTTCGACGAGGTGGCCTTTGCGCCCCTGCAATTGCGCTGGAGCCGTGAGCAGATCGCCGAGCGCGTGCATACCGCCATGGAATCGATGGAGATCTCGCATCTGCGCGATCGTCCGCCGCATCGGCTCTCGGGCGGCGAGAAAAAACGTGTCGCACTGGCCTCCGTGCTGGTACTCGATCCCGAAGTTCTTCTGCTCGACGAACCCGCCGCCGCCCTCGATCCTCGCAGCCAGAGCCAGATCATCGACATGCTGATCGGCTGGGGCGATGGCAGCAAGACCGTCATCACAGCCACCCACGATCTCGGCCTCGTCGAAGACATTGCCGACCACTGCTGCATCCTCCGGAACGGAAGGATTCTCGCGGAAGGAGATCCCTCCGAATTGCTGCGCGATCAGGAATTGCTGGCCCGCGCCAACCTCATTCACGCCCACCGGCATCGTCATGGGAGCGGAAGCGTACACTCTCACCCTCACACCCACCCGCATCGACACGAATAGATCATCCGGAACGCCCCGGTATTCGTACAATCCTGAGTATTACGTTTATGCGATTCGTAACACTAGCGCTCTTCCTCGCTCCTATCCTGGCCACTGCCGGAGGGATCTCCGGCCACGTGACCGATCCCCAGGGCCGCGCCGTTCCGGGCGCCACGGTGAGCGTCCTGCGCAGATCCGATTCCACCCGACGTCAGGCGACGGCAGGCACGGCGGGTGAATACGTCATCCCGGCTCTCGAAGCCGGGGAATATCGGCTGACCTCTGAGGCAAAGGGATTCCCGGCCACCACAAGAACGGTGATGGTCGGCCCAGGTGAGGTCCAGCTCGACCTGCAATTTGCCTCCGTCTCTTCCCGGACTGAGTCGCTGACCGTTTCAGCCGATGTCTCCGACGTTGGGCTGTTCGCGCCGGACCCGGCGCAGCGTATTCTGGTGCGGGAGGAAACGCTTGACGCCAACCCCGGCCGCCCCGGTATGCCGATTTCAATCCCAGGCATGCCGGTCGAATCCCCCGCAGGTGGCGTCAAACCGCCTCAATATTTCGTGCCGGGCGTCGCCGGCGATCATGGCGAGCCCATCGCCATGTTCTTTCAGATCGGCGGCCTTCTCTACCCGAATAATCTGCCGGCCAACGCTCGTGGCAACGGCTATGCCGATCCCAATGTGATCATTCCGATCACCATTGAGAACGTGCAGACCGATGGTGCCGCCTTCAATGTGCGCGAGGGAAATAACTCGGTCAATGCGGCCATCGTGTTGGGCCTGCGGGACAGGCTCGACCCTGTTGTGCGGCTGACCGCGGACTACCGCGATCTCAACCTGGTGCTCGGCTGGAGTCCGGCCGATCCCGCTAACAAATCATGGATCGGGTTTGAAGTTTCTTACGGCAACGGCTTCCTTAAGAGGCTGGAACACCGCCGCCAGTACAAAGGCAACCTATCGAAGGTCTTTACGCTGGGAAATCATCAGCTGACAGTCTATGGAATCGGCTACTACGGCTTTGCTTTCCAGCCTGGCCTCATCCCGATTGATACCTCAGTTCCGGACGATACTATCGATCTGCGCCAGCGCGAAGAAACGTCGAACGGGTCCCTCATTCTGAACGACATCTGGCATCTGACGCCCAGACGCCAGTTCCAGCTCTCGGGCTTTTACCGTTACTACACGCTGGACGTCCGTCCGAACTTCGGCGATGGCTGGATCCGCCAGAGCGAGCATCGCAACGTCAACTCCGAAGACGTTCTGTATGCCGATAACTTCGGCAAAGCGTTCTCTCTGATGGGCGGCGTTAACTTCCGCCGTGAAGCGCCCCGGGCTCTCGATCTCGATAAGGCCGATGCAGCCGGGGCTTTCCAGCCGGTCACTGCGAACAACGTCACGCTTAACTTTTACAGTCCTTTCGTGGCCGTCGATGGTTCACTGTTCAGATACCTTCATTACAACCTCGGCTATCGCCGCGACGATGTTAATTTCGATAACCAGGACATCTACAGACCCTCTTTCTCATTCAATCGCCACGCCGGTATCAACTCGCCGAAAGGGACGCTCTCGCTGCGGCTCCCGGGATTTCTCCCCGCGTTTTCTCTGAGCTACGGCCAGGCGTTCCACATTAACGACCCAAGAATCGGAACCACCGCTGTAATGGGTGGCACCATAGTCAGCAAGGCCCGCTCCTATCAGCTCGTAATCAGCAAGACGACCGCGTTTGCCGAGTTTCGCGCCACGCTGGCGCACGTCACAACCGCCCAGCAGCTCGCGCGAATTTCAAACGACACCGGCTTACAAGAGGATGAAGGGCCGGGGCTGATCAAGTCACTCACGCTGACCGCCCGCTTCAACGGGCGGCACGGCTTTCTGCAGGCTTTGTATGCGCGCGCCGACGCCCGGGATCGCGTGACGGGCGAACCCACCCCCGAAGCTCCCCGGCTGATATGGGACCTGCTCGCCACCGTCGATAAGTTGCCCTTTCATCTGGTCACCTGCGGGGAATATGAGTACGTGGGTCGCAAACCTCTGGGCGACGGTTTTGTTTCGACGCCAATTCGCGAATTTCGCGCTGCGATCCTTCGGCCCTTCGAATCCTTCGGTATCGATGTGGGCCTGAATCTGTTCCTTGCCAGTGGTTATGGCGGCCAGACGCTCGAAGCTCTCTCCCTGCCCGGGAAGGGGAGCCCTTCGAACGAATCACCGGGTTTCCGTTGCGTTCTTATGCCACAGTTTCGGTAACTTATCACTTTCGTAGAAGCCACTTTTGAGTGATATGGAGTATTGGGGTGCTTTAAGACCCATAGGCGATTCGAGATGGCCCTTATAGTGTCCTGTCTCGTACCAGCACATCCGCAACCTTATTAGGTAACCCATCCGACAAACTACTAAGCTCGTAGTGGAAAGTGACCGGACTCTGGCAGACAACGCCAGCAATGCCCCGTCAGCCGCTGTTCATACATCACCGAAAAGGACGCCCTAATGGCCAAAAAACAGAACTTTGT
>JBDUBZ010000422.1:0-2844 GCA_040003745.1 Terriglobia bacterium | reverse complement strand
GGTTTCCGCTCGTGCTGAGCGCCAATGATTCTGAGCGCGTCGTGAGTGAAGAAGGCGATGGCAAAGTCAGGATTGCCGACAAAGCTGGACATTCCGTAGTTCTGACTTTCGACGCCAAAACAGGTCTTCCAGCCACCGAGAGCTACAGTGAGGGCCCCGGCGCCGAAGTCGAAGAGGCCTTCTCCGACTGGCGGGATACCGGGGGCGTGAAGCTCCCGCGCAAAGTGAGTATCAAGCAGGGTGGCGCTCATTTCGCCGACGCCACTATTACCGAGATCACGCTGAACCAGGGCCTCACGCCCGAGCAGTTGGCGAAAAAACCATGACAAGGCGGGGCTTCATCGCACTGGCCGGCGCGGCCTCGGTTCTACCTGAATTGCGCGCCGAGACCCGGCAGGAACGCGGGCGGCAGATCGCCGAGAAGGCGATCCATGCTCTGGGCGGCGACGGCTTTCGCCAGATGCAGACACGCACCGAAACCGGGCGCTCCTATTCGTTCTATAACGAGCAGATCACCGGACTTTCCATCGCGCGAATCTACACCAAGTATCGTGTCGCCGAGCAGGTGCAGCGGCAGGTGTTCGGCAAGAAGATGGACGATGCCATCATCCTTACTCCCAGGGCCGCCTGGGAAGTGAACTATCGGGGAGCGAAGCCGCTGGGCGATGAGCGCGTCAAACAGTTCCGCGAAACTACGCTGCACGACATTTTCTACATCCTGCGTATGCGTCTGAACGAGCCCGGCCTCGCTATCGATTCACAGGGCCATGATGTGATCGAGAACCAGCCCGTCGAAGCCGTCGAAGTTTTCGATGCGGAAAACCGCCGGGTGAAAGTCTGGTTTCACAGTGGCAGCATGCTGCCGGTCAAACAGAGCTTTCAGATGTTCGACCCCATCATCAATGACCGCCGCGAAATGGTAACCCGTTACGCGAAATACCGCCAGGTGGGCAACGGAGTCCAGTGGCCTTACGATGTCGAACGCGAGCGCGATGGCGAGAAGATCTTCGAGCTCTACTCTGAAAAGGTCACCGTCGGAGACCCCATGGACGACAGCATGTTCGAACTGCCACCCGGAATCAAGATCCTTAAAAAGTGAAGCCGTTTCAGAGCCGCGACCGTAAGGGAGCGTTATCCGGCAAATGAGATACTTCATCACCTTCGCCTGCTACGGTGCGCACCTGCACGGCGACGAGGCTGGATCGGTAGACCCAGCCCACAATGTTCCTGGAAGCCGGCTCATAGAAGTTGATCCAGTTCGCGTCTCAAAAGAACAGGAAAAAATGGACCAGCCTTCGTACATCCTCGATCACCGAAGCCGATCGATTGTACTGACAGCCCTGCACGAAGTCTGTAATCATCGCGGCTGGAGCCTTCTCGCCGCACACGTGCGCACCAATCACGTCCACGTCGTGGTAGAAGCAGATACGCGCCCCGAAAGCGCAATGCGCGATTTCAAATCCTATGCCAGCCGAAGATTGAACGCTCTCGGGATTGACCCGCCGAATCGAAAACGTTGGGCCCGCCATGGCAGCACGCGTTGGCTGTGGAAGGATTGCTCTGTATACGAGGCGATCCGGTATGTGGTCGAGGAGCAGGGGGCGCCGATGGCTGTCTATGTCACACCACCGCTCCCTTACAGTCGCGGCTCAGAAACGGAGGCTCTTACAAGACTTCCGGAGCGGAGCCCAGCGTAACGCCGATCTTCCTGGTAGCCCCGTTGCGGAATACGGTCAGGTCCATGTGATCGCCGGCCTTCTTCGAGTTCAGCGCGCGGCGCAGCGCATCCTGAGTCTCCACGGGCTTGCCGTCAATCTCCGTGATCAAGTCTCCGCCAACGCCCAGTTGCAGCATTCCCGCGACCACAGAACCCGTGGGACCTTTGAGCCCGGCCTCCTCCGCTGGCGACCCACGATCCACCGCCTGCACCAAAAGCCCGCCCCCGGTCGGCAGCCTCAGCGCTCTCGCCAGATCTCCCCCCACCGGATACACCTGCACGCCCAGCACGGGCCGCGAAATATGGCCTGTGGTCCGGAACTCTTCGAGCATCGCTTTGGCGCGGTTGATCGGCATCGCAAACCCGATCCCGATACTGCCCGCTTCGCCGCTCTGTGTCCGCGAGCCGTAGATCGCGGTATTGATCCCGATCACGCTGCCGTGCGAATCGAGCAGCGGTCCGCCGCTGTTGCCGGGGTTAATCGCGGCATCGGTCTGAATCAGCCCTTCGAGATTGTTCCCGTCCTCGTTCTGCAGACTGCGGCCGAGCGAACTCACAATGCCCGTAGTCAGTGTTCCTTCGAGCCCAAAAGGATTGCCGATGGCGAGAACCTTTTGACCCACCAGGATGTTGTCCGAATCCCCCAGATGCACTATCGGGAGCTTATGGTCCGCGTGAATCCTGAGCAGCGCCAGATCGTTGCGCCGGTCGATGCCCAGCACCGTCGCCTTGTATTGCTTCTGGTCCTTCTGGTCGGAAAGCGTAACCGTGATGTTCTGCGATCCCGAGATCACATGGTTATTCGTTACAATCTCACCGTCATCGTTGATGATGAAGCCGGAGCCCATGCCCTTCTGGGGATATTCCTGGAAGAAGAAATCCCGCGCATAAACGATGGAAGTCACATTGACGGTCGCCAAGCGGTTGGAGCGGTAAACGTCGATGTTGTTCTGCTCGTCAGTCTCGAACCCGGCGCCATGCGCGGTGACCGGCTCCGACCACAACCGCCCATTCGCCGAGAACGGCTGCACGAGGCTTCTCAGACTCCATTGGGCCCGCGAAGTGGTGTCCCAGAAAGCTCCAACAATGGCCAGGGTCAGGATAAGCGCGCGCGGTCTCATGATGCC
>JBDUBZ010000138.1:0-9581 GCA_040003745.1 Terriglobia bacterium | reverse complement strand
GTTTTCATCCCCTCCTTTGGCGAAAAGCGTAGCGCCGCCATGTCCCATCACAATCGAAATCTCTTTTTTTGCCTTTTCTTATCAGATTCATATCGAAAAAACCGTAAATTTCCAGAATCTCCCGGTGTTAGCGTCGAGCCGAAGGTAAAAACTATGCTCGACCGCCACATAAATTCCAACGAACTCGCGGAAATGCTGCCTGACTTCCTGGTCGCAGCCCGCAACCCTTACAGTCTCCAGGTCTCCATCATGGACCGGAACGACCGCCTCCACTACGACAAATTCTGCGATGGCATAATCAACTGCCTTAAGCCCGCCAACGGGCTCGAAACGCAGCTCGCCTTCTCCATAGCTTCCGATTACTGGCGCCTGAACCGGACCCGTAACATCGAAGATGGCATCTTCGCCAGTTCCCACCCCAACCCAACCAGCGAATTCGGCCCCACGCCCATCGACAAACAAATAGCCGCGTCCCAGACCAGCGCCTTCCTTTGCAGGCAGTCCGATTTCAGATTCCTGAGCACCTGGGAAATGCGCATCCAGCGCACGCTTAACCGCAATAAGGCCGAGCTCAGGCAACTCCAGGTAGAACGCCGCAAGTTCGAGAGCCAGCAGCCGGATCTCGGCCCCGTCTTCAAAGCGCACCACCAGTCAGGCCTTATCCCCACGAATCCCGAAACGCAGGGGGATACCAGTGGTCAGGGCTTTGCTTTTTCAGAAACACCCGAACCATCCGAACCGGCCCCGGCTGAGGGTGTAACCGACGCACCGGCACAAGTCCGCACTGCCGCCAACCAAACTGCCGCCAGCCCCGTGAAGGAAAGCGTCGTCGCGAATGGCTTTGCATTCAATCCGGCCGCCCTCGGGCAATTGGCTGATAAATCTGGCGAGGCCGGCAAAAATATCGACAATCCGAAGCTCGGAAATAGCTAACACGGTCGAAACCATACGGCGCCGTAAAGTCGATGCCAGTCTTAGTACGCTCAGGCGACTTTATGCGTCTATCAGTGTCAGCAGGCGACAAAGCGCGCCAGTTCGCGGTCTTTACGGGCGTGTTCCACGTCGAAGACCTGGTTGTGCATCGCAATCCAGACGCCGGGCGAAAGCACGCGCGCGGCGAACAGGCTTTCGGTCAGGTTCTGCAGACCGTCGGAGCGTTCGAAGCCGAGTGGTGTCATCGCGCCTGTCATGACAATGGGATATCGCAGGTCCGTGAGCTTGCCCTTCAATAAGCGCCCGGTCTCGACCATGGTGTCGGTGCCGTGAGTGATGATGACCGGAGCATCGGTGACTTTGCTGCGCACCACGGCGAGCACAAGATCGCGGTCGTCGTCGGTCATCTCGAGACTGTCTTTGTTCATCAGCGGTGTAACTTCGATCTGCGCGTCGGGCAGGCGAAGCGAATGCAGGTAGCGATCGATCTTAGCCGCCTGATTCTCCACCTGGCCAGACTGCTCGGAATAGATCTTTTCAATAGTCCCGCCGGTGGTCACAAGGTGGATCTTCATTTGGCGAGCCAATCCGAGAGATGCTGCTGCTGCGCGGTGGTAGCATCGGCCCGCACTTCCAGCTGCCAGTTCGAGAGCGGCTGATCGCCGAGAGTCACATCGATGCGCAACAGTTTGTCGCGGCGGGCGGCAAGAACTACGATTTGATCGCGTGGCTTATAGAGCGTGAGACGTTGCGCCAATTGGTCGGGGCGCACCCGAAAATCTCCGATGCCAACGATCTCATCCTCCACGCTGAGGTTAGATTGCGCAGCCGGAGTGCCTCTGGGAATGCGGCTGACCAGCAGGCGGCCATTGTCGACTTTGGTCTCGGCCCCGAGCCAGGCCTTCGCTTCGGAGCCGATGGGCTTCCTGAAGCCCAGCCCGAACCAGTCGAGCGCTTCGCTGTAGTCGAGCTCTTCGGTGGATTCGACTGTACGCGCGAAGAAAAATCTTAAAGGGTTCCCGGCTACCTCTTCGGCGGTGGCTTTGAACTCGTCGGGAGTAAAGCCGCGGTCGCCCGAATAGCGGGCATACGCGAGCCGCATCAGATCGTCGAGAGATTTGGCGCCCCTGGTAAGCTGGCGGATTCGTGCATCGAGCAGCCACCCAACCACCGCGCCTTTTGTGTAGTAGCTGATCGCCGTGTTGTTGGTGTTTTCATCCGGGCGGTAGAGCTTGATCCACGCATCGAGCGACGCCTGCTCCGCCGATTGCAACAGGCGGCCCGGAGTGGACTGCAGCGTGTTGATGGTGGCCGAGAGAGAGCCGCGCGCGGGCTCCGTACCCTCGCCCAGGTATTCCTGCCGCGTGATAAGGCCGGCGCGATGGAGCGCTAATCGAGCGTAGTAGTCCGTGATGCCTTCCGCGATCCAGAGGCTCCTCGTGGGGTTCTCCGCTTCGTAGTCGAAGGGGCCGAGCTCGATGGGGCGCAGGCGCTTGATATTCCACGCATGGAAGAATTCGTGCGAGACGAGCGCCAGCCAGTCGATGTAGCCGGCGCGCGTTCGCGTGGCCCAGCGGCTGGTCATCATGCAGAGCGAGTCGGCATGCTCCAGGCCGCCGCGCGCCTCGGTGATCATGTTGAAGAAGACGTATTTGCGGTAAGGCAGTCCGCCCCAAAGAGCGCGGTAGTGGCGCACGATCGTCGCTACATCGGCGGCGGAGCGCGGTCCGTCCCACACGCCGTCTTCGCCCTGATTCACGAGATAATGCGGGATGTCATCGACCTCGAACTTGTACACCGAGGGATTGCCGGCGAGGATTGGAGAATCGACCAGACGGTCGTAGTCGGGGGCCAGAAAGCCACCTTCGATACCGGCCATCGCGCTGATGCTGGTCTTCCATTGCGAGGGAAGTTCCACCCGAACCTCGTGGGGCCGTTTTACTTTGTCCGCGAGAGTGATGAACGTGGCCGCGCCGTTCAGAAGCGCGAACCCGGCATCGCCGGCGCTCCCCCCTTCCACCCAGTTGGTGCGAACGGACATTTCGTGACAGTAGACGCGATAAGCGAAATGCACCGCCGGTGCGCCGCCAGTGTCGATCCTCCAGCGATTCTTGCTCGATTTGACGACGCGGAGAGGTCTGCCGGCGGGGTCGCTCGCGACCGCGCCTTCAACCTGCCGGGCATACTCCCGGATGAGATACGAGCCCGGTGTCCAGACCGGCATGAACACCTCGATGGCGCTCTGGCCGGAGGTGGGAAACGTCGCCTCAATCGAGACATAGTGTCTCTGAGGCTCGGGAAAACGAACGATGTAGCGGACCGGATCGGGTGGCGTGGCGGGCATTGGGGCGGCTGCGGACATGAGAAGAGGAGCCGCCAGCCACTTCATACGGCGAATATCGATTCTAGCAATGTGGGCCAATGCGGGCAGGGTGGTGGTTTTCAACCATCTGCGGGGGCGTTGAATTCCGCCTAAGTCATCCCGTTGGAAGGAGTTGCCTTTGGCGGCATGATTGCCATTATGAGACTGGGTACCGACAATATGAGCCTCTCCAGATTTCTCCTCGGATCGCTTCTGATAGCTGCGGCACTATCCGCACAGCAGTTTCCGGCGCCGCCGCAGCAGCAGGATTCTGCCGGGGCTCAACAGGCTCCCGCGGATGAACCCGGTCGTCCCGTAGCCCGGTTAAGTGTGCTGAGCGGCGAGGCATCGGTACGGCGCGGCGACTCGGGCGACTGGGTGGCGGCGGCCCTGAACGCGCCGCTCATGGCGGGTGATTCCATCGGGGTTTCGCCGGGCTCGGCGGTTGAACTCCAGCTCGACAACGCAAATTTCGTCAGGATCGCGGGCGATTCCGAGGTTCGGATTTCCGATCTCGAGAGCGGCCATTATCAGTTGCAGCTCGCCAAGGGCCTGCTGACTTATCGCATCCTGAAACAATCCGCCGCGCAGCCCGAAATCAGTACTTCGTTAATCGCGGTGCGGCCTCTAAGCCTGTCGGCGGTGCGCGTGGAAGTGTTTCCCGATGGAACAACCCGGGTAACTGTGCGGCACGGCCAGGCTGACATTTACACTCCCAAAGGCACGGAGCACGCTTCTGAAGGCAACCTCGTGACGGTGCGCGGTTCCACGGACGATCCGGAATATCAGGTCGCCTCGGCCGGTGGTCCCGACCAGTGGGACACGTGGAGCGATCAGCGCGACGCTTATCTGAATCGATCCCAGTCGTCGCGCTATGTCAGCCAGGACATCAATGGCGCCGAGGATCTGGACGCTTATGGACAGTGGTCCAACGATCCAGCCTATGGCAATGTCTGGACCCCGCGGGTGGCGTCTGACTGGGCTCCCTATCGCAATGGCCAGTGGTGCTGGGAAGACTATTATGGCTGGACTTGGGTGGATGCCGACCCATGGGGTTGGGCTCCATTCCACTACGGGTCTTGGTATCAGCGGGCCGGATTCGGCTGGAGCTGGTACCCCGGCGAACGGTTCAACCATTACTGGTATCGTCCGGCACTGGTTGGTTTCGTAGGCTTTGGCGGGGGCTTCGGTGTTGGGTTCGGGTTCGGCAACGTCGGCTGGATACCGCTCGCGCCGTTTGAAACTTATCATCCCTGGTACGGGCGTGGCTGGGGCGGCCGCGAGGGCTTTGGGGGCCGCGAGGGCTTTGGGGGCCGCAACGTCTACGTGAACAACATCAACAATACGAACGTGATCAACATCTATCGCAACGCACGGGTAGCGAACGGCGTGACGGCGGTATCTTCGTCGGACTTCCAGCGCGGCAATTTCCGCAATCGGGTTGCAGTGGATCGTGGACAACTGCAGCAGGCGTCGCTTGTCAGGGGCACCGTTCCCATCACGCCGAGAAGCGACAACCTCCGCTTTACAGATCGCAATGTGGCGGGCAATGCTCCTCGCGGCGATTTGCAGAATCAGCGCTTCTTCAGCCGGTCCGGGGTGAGTTCGGGAATCGGAGCTGCACAGAGAGTGCCGTTTTCCCAGCAGCAGGCCACGGTGCGATCGGCTTTCGAAGGCCAGCAGAGCGGTGGGTTGGGTCAGAATAGATCCGGCCAGGGTGTCTCGGGTCAGGGTGTCTCGGGTCAGACCTCGCGGTTGGCCGGCGGTGCCCCCAACAACGGCAGCGTTACCCCGCGAGGCAACAACGCGCCCGGGTGGCAACGATTCGGAAACCCCCAGTCCGGCGCGGACCGGTCTCCGCAACAACAGCGCTTTTCCGGTGCGAACCCGGCAGTGGAAGCCCCTCGCGGCTTCACGGGAGGCAACTCCTACGGCGGCTCGCGAGCTATCCAGGTAGCGCCGCCCATCGTTCATCAGAGAGACTCGGCGCCTTCTTTCAGTGCGCCCAGCTATGAGCGCCGGGGCGGCAGTTTTGGCTCGCCCGGTTATAGTGGAGCCCCGGCCCCGTCGCGTGCGCAGCAACCGTCTTACCGGTCTCAGCCCGCACCGTCCGCGCCCTCTTATCGCGGCGGCTTTGGTGGAGGAGGTGGGCAGGCCCCCTCATTCCGTGGCGGTGGCAATTCACCGGCCCCCTCAGTCCGCAGCGGTGGCGGCGGAGGCAACGGCGGTGGCAACAGGGGCGGCGGAAATTCCCGTTCGTCTTCGAACAGCGGTCATGGCGGGCGACGGTAAGCCACGGCGCGCGTTTGCTACAATTTAGTTGTTTCGGCGGCTGTAGCTCAGTTGGTAGTAGCGCCAGATTGTGGTTCTGGATGTCGCGGGTTCAAGCCCCGCCAGCCGCCCCAGAAACACCCCCGCTTTTGGCTCTACGCCAACAACGGGGGCACCCGTCGTTTCTGCTGATCAATAACAGGCTCTACGCCAACAACGGGGGCACCCGTCGTTTCTGCTGATCAATAACACATTACCCTAACCCTCTTCCTGTAATTGCTGAAGTTACGAAAGCCGTAAGCTTGACGCTGCAGGACCTCCATTTTGGTATGGAACCCCTCGGTGATTCCGTTGTTCCTCGTAAACCTCCACATGGTCGCGATTTCGGCTGCCCAGGAGTGAAAGGTTTCCCCGAGCTGCACCAGCGGGGCGAAGACGGCATCGCGAAGTTCCTGAATCTGGTTGATGAGCTGGCTGCTCAGCGGTTCCCACTGTTTACGAGTGCGGTGTTTCGTCAGCAGCAGCGTACAAAGCCGCTGTTTAAACCGGTAAATGGCCTCCAGCGCCGGGTGTTCCCGCAGATAAGCGGCGAGTTTCGAACTCTGTTCCGGCTTCAGATTCTGCTGGTGGCGCCGCAGGAGCGACAAAAGCCCGCGGTTCTTTGCTCCCACCGGATCCAGATCGCGCCAGCAGGCCAAAAAGTGATGGTTGACGAGCCGAATGACGTGAAAGCGATCCGCCACGATCTTCGCGTTGGGAAAATGCTTGCGGACGATGGCGCGATACGTAACGGACAGATCCATGCAGACCACCTTCACCAGATGCTTTCCTTCGAGCTTTCCCAGATATGCTTCCAGCGACAACGCGCTGCGCCCGAGCACGACATCGTAGACTTTGTGCTTTCTCAGATCGCAGAAGGTGGTGGCATAGCCCAGCTTGCGGGTGAAGAAGTGCTCGTCGATGCCGAGAATGGCGGGACAGGCGGCCGATTTTCGTTCCGCGTTGAGCCTTTCCAGAAAGTATTGAAACCAGCGTTCGACGGTAGCGCTGGCGATGCCTTCACGCTTTGCCAGGCGGCTGCGGCTGATGCCATCCCAGTGACGTGTAAACACACTGTTGCGGAAGGGCTCGGTCGCCCGCTGGCAGCACAGAATACCGGGAAATCGCTGCCGGAAATGGGCTCCGCAACCTTTACAGAGCCACTTGCGGGCTTCCACATGAAGCTCGGCCCGGCGCATTCCCAGACTCTCATGGCGGACCTTGCGAAGGTAACGGCCTTTGCTGCGAAGATCCTTTCCGCCGCACTTCGGACAGCACACTGGCCCCGTATAGCGGGCCGAAATGATCACCTTCCCCCCCTCTTTCCTCTGTGCCTGTGATCTCATATTGAGGCAGGCCTATAATCGCTTCTGAACTGATCAAACGTTTTCTCCAAATTCGTTGTATCAGTCAGAAGCGGCCGGCCTGTGCCCACATTGTTGGGCTAGAGCCCCGCTTTTTACTTTTGTGACTATCGAAATTAGACCCAAGACTATAGAAATTGGTTTTTAATCCCCCGGTGCGAGTGCGTAGCTTGTCACATCGAAACCGCGGCCCATCGGGCACGGAATGCCATAATTGCGAGGATGATGGGTAAACAAACGGAAGAAGCGGAAAGAACGCCTCAGTCATCTTCCAACTCTGGCTCTCCTGGTCCAGGGCAAGTGGCAAGCTGACCCTCGCACACGCAATCTCCCTATGACAAAGGCGACCGAAGCCCTTTCCGATCTGGTCCAGTATTCCGCGTGGGCTTCGCAGAAACTTCTCACGTTCGCGCAGACAGTGCCCGAGGACGTCATTGCGCGCGCCATTCCGAATTCGCACGGCGGCATCCTCAAGACCTTTCAGCACATTTACTATGCGGATCGCGTGTGGCTATCGCGGCTCGAACAAGCTGTTGTTGCTTTCGAAGATCCCCCGCCAGGGCCCTCGCTCGCCCAACTGGATCGCGCGTGGTGGCCTCTGCTCGACCGCCTGGCCGCCTTTGCCGATGGCAATGATCCCGACGCGAACCTGGCGTTCCAGCGTACGAACGGCGACACGCATTCCTTACAGATCGGGCCTCTGCTCCGTCACATCGTCAATCACGGCACTTACCACCGTGGACAGATCGCGTCGATGCTGCGCGAGAGCGGATTCGTTCCGCCCTCCACCGATCTGCTCTACTACCACCTGAAGATCTGACTTACCAGACGAAGCCGAATTCGGCGGTAATGCCCCTCGGGCTGACGAAATGTGTCCCGCTGAAGGTCGAAAGGAAATTGTAGAGCGCGTTCTGATTCGTAAGGTTCACAACCGTAAGCTGCATACGGTAGCGCGGCTTTTCCGTGTGAAAAAGATTGTCATTGCCGACGGCCACGTCGAACAGATTGCGCGGCGAAACTCGCGGCGGATTGCGATCGTCGTTTTCGGTGCCGGGGGCAGGAATTACGGCGCGCGCGGCTAAGGCCTGGCCAGCACATCCGGTGATGGGATTCCCCACGGAAGCATAAGCGCCGCCGCAATGAAATCCAATGGTGGCCTGTTCATCGCCCGACAGAGCGTAGACAGCCGCGAGATCCGGAATGGCGCCGGCGACCCCGCCGCTGTCATACCGCCAGGTGAAAGATGTCCAGAAGCCGTTCTTCCTGGGCTGATAACGGAGGTTGGTGGTCTGTTCAAAGGCCTGATCGTGATCGATCCGGAAAACCGAATCGCTGAGCGGCGAATTGAAGAGAAGCCCGCCGATCTCCGGGCCGAAGAAACGGGCGCGGGTGTGGCCGAAGATCGAATAGGCCGAGAAACCATGCGTGTCGGTTAAATTGACCCGCACCGACACGCCGTCGATTTTGCTTTTCCGCCAGGAAATGGGGAACGAGATCGGCGAGTTAAACAGATTGTCGAAATCGAAGGCGTTACGGGTGTATTTCCAGAAGTACCCCGCATCGATCAGAACGTGCCGTCCGGCCTGCTGCTGCAGACCCACGTTGTATTGATTGCGGGTACCTGGTCGCAGAGGCTCCGCGCCGAATGCGCCGAAGACATTACTCGCCAGTCCGCCAGCGCCCGTGATGCTTGAAAGCAGAAGGTTTTCGTTATACGGCGTTTCGAAAAACTTGGAATAAGAGGCGCGCAGCACCGTCTTCGTCGGCTTGAAAAGATACGAAATCCCAAATCGAGGCTGGATGGCGCCGGCACCCACCAGACCCCGGTACAGGTCTCCGCGCAGCCCCGCCGCGATGGTCAGATTTCCCAGGGTGATGTTGTCCTGCACATAGAGCGCATAGCCCTTCACGTCGGAATGCCCGGCAAAGTGGAAGAGACTGCCGCCACGAGTCAGATCATAGGGGGCGAGGCCCGAGGCGCCATTGTTGGCAATGTAGTTCGGATCGGTGATCCCCAGCGAAAAATTCTCGCTGAGCAAAGTGTGCTGCACCTGAATACCGGCCTTGATGCTGTTGTGGTGGTTGATCCAGGCGTAGTCCGCCTTCAACCCAATGTTGGTCAGGCGTCGGGACTGTGCCACGCGAGCAGGCTGATCGGCAAAGGTATCGCGGCTGGGCGTGTAGACAATCTGATCCTGCCGTATGTAAGGGTTCACGGTCAGAGTTGAATTCGGCCCCAGCAGCCGCACCCAGCCGGGCGCGATGTTGTAGGTCAGGATCCGTTGGCGCTGATCCTGACCGGCGGCGTTCTGGTCGTAAGTGTTGGGCGTCTGGAACCAGGCGCGTGAGAAGAAGAGATTGAGGCGCAGGGTATCGTTGTCGTCCGGCTGATAATCGAAGCGATTGAATACGGTCTCATTGTTCCCGGAATCATGCAGCGCGGTGAACTCCGGCGGATCGAGATAACGCCGCGACTGCACTGAATTTAACGAAGTAAAATTACCCCACTTCTTTCCGCCAGTGCCATAGGTAAAGCCCTGGCCGTAGGTGCCGAAGGAGCCATAGTCCGCTGAAAAACTTCCAAACGACTTGTCAGCGCCCAGTCCGCTCTT
>JBDUBZ010000137.1:0-9626 GCA_040003745.1 Terriglobia bacterium | reverse complement strand
AATCGGCCGGAAGCTTGGCCTGTTCATTCAGCGGGAACGTGCGGAAAGGGCTCTGCGCGAAGGTGAAGAGCGCTTCCGGACACTCGCCAATTCGATACCCCAGCTGGCATGGATCGCAGGCGCGGATGGCTCCATCGACTGGTACAACGATCTCTGGTACGAGTACACCGGGACAACTGCGGAGCAGATGCGGGGACGAGGCTGGCAGGCCGTTCACGATCCCGCCGTGCTGCCCAAAGTGACGGAACGATGGAAGGCCGCCATCGCCGCCGGTGAGCCGTTCGGGATGGAATTTCCGCTGCTTGGCGCAGACGGAAGATTCCGCATGTTTCTGACGCGCGTGCGTCCTCTCAGGG
The DNA here is from genome assembly GCA_040003745.1 of Terriglobia bacterium. GTDB lineage: Bacteria > Acidobacteriota > Terriglobia > Bryobacterales > Bryobacteraceae > BOG-234. The sequence goes on along the minus strand of JBDUBZ010000137.1, from coordinate 9,270 downwards.
ATAAGGATGGCCGGGTGGTGCAGTGGTTTGGCACGAACACCGATGTCAACGAGCTGAAACAGGTGGAAGAATCTCTGCGGGCTTCGCAGGTGCGGCTGAATTCAACCCTTGCGGCTGGTTCTATCGGAACATGGAGCTGGGATACCCTGAGCGACCAGCTGACTGCGGACGAATTCACAGCCGCCATGTTCATAATCGACCCGAACGCCGCGGCAAAGGGCCTGCCCGCCGAAGCGTGGATCCAGTCCATCAAAGAGGAAGACCAGGCGCGCGTGAGGGCCGAAGTGGCGCGGTCGATCGACTCCCGCGCTCCCTTTGACTTCGAGTGCCGGATCCCGCAAAAAGACGGGGAAATCCGCTGGGTGCAGGCGAAGGGCCGCGTCGAAGGAAATGCCGCCGGCCCCGGCCTTTTCTTTCATGGGGCCGTAATTGACATCACGCAGCGAAGGCGCATCGACGCCCGCTTTCGACGCCTGGTAGATTCCAATGCGCAGGGCGTGCTCTTTTGGAATGGGACCGGCATCAGCGAAGCCAACGACGCCTTTTTGGGCATTGTCGGCTATACCCGGGAAGACCTCGACGCCGGCAGCATCAACTGGGCCGCGATGACGCCGCCCGGGTACGAAAACCTCGACCGGCGCGCCCTGAAGGAACTGGGGGAAGGCGGTATCTGCACGCCGTTTGAAAAAGAATACTTCCGCAAAGACGGGTCGCGCGTTCCGGTGCTGCTCGGCGCCGCCGCGTTTGAGGACACCAGGGACGAGGGCGTGTGCTTCGTGCTCGATATCACCGGGCACAAGCAGGCGGATCAGGCGCTCCAGGAAAGCGAAGAACACTTTCGTTTTCTGCATGAATTGTATGAGGCGACCAGAGAGCTGCACGACCCTGGTCAGATTATGGCCGTTACGGCCGGAATGCTGGGCCGGCAGCTGCGGGTCTCTCGCTGCACTTACGCGAACGTCGATCCAGAGGGAGATGCGTACACCATTCCGTTCGATTACACGGACGGATGTCCAAGCATGGTGGGCAGATACCGGCTCTCGATGTTCGGGACGCGGGCCTACTCCACCGTTCGCAGCGGGAAACCCCTGATTCTCCGCAATATCCAGGCTGAGCTGCCGGCAGCCGATGGCGCGGAGATGTATGCCTCCATGGGCATTGAAGCAGCCGTGGTCTGCGTGCTGGTGAAAGACGGCCGCCTTCGAGCCACCATGGCGGTCCATCAGACCACACCGCGCGACTGGAAGCCCGATGAGATCGCTATCGTTCAGGAGGTGGTGGAGCGCTGCTGGGCGACCATTGAGCGCAGGGCGCTCGAAGACAGCATGCGCCAGTTAAATGCTCAGCTCGAACAGCGGGTGGTTGAGCGGACCGCGGATCTCGAAGCCGCTAACAAAGAATTGGAGGCTTTTTCCTATTCGGTGTCGCACGATTTGCGCGCTCCCCTGCGCGCCGTGGATGGCTTCTCCCAGGCCGTGCTGGAAAATTACGGCGCACTGCTGCCGGAACAGGGCCTTCACTATCTGGAGACCATTCGCCGCGGGGCGCGGCAGATGGGCGCCCTGATCGACGACCTGCTGGAACTCGCACGATTAGGCAGGCAGGCTGTGAAGAGGCGCACTGTCGACACCGACGAAATGGTCAGGGACGTCATCGCCGATTTAAGCTCGCAAAGGGAGGGCCGGCAGATCGAAATTCGCACCGGTTGTCTGCCGCCGTGCCAGGCCGATGCCGCGCTGTTGAAGCAGGTCTGGGTCAACCTGCTCTCGAATGCTTTTAAGTACACGCGGGTGCGCGAGCACGCGGTGGTCGAAATCGGGTGTCTGCGGGAGAAGAATGAGGATGTCTACTTTGTCCGCGACAATGGAACCGGCTTCGACATGCGGTACGCCGACAAGCTGTTCGGCGTTTTTCAGCGGCTCCACCGCGCGGACGACTTTGAAGGAACCGGCGTGGGGCTGGCCATCGTGCAGCGGGTGATCCATAGACACGGTGGCAATGTCTGGGCCGATGCCGCCGTCGGACACGGCGCCACGTTTTCTTTTACTCTGAAGGGAAAATCCAGCTAATGAACACAAGCAATGCCATTGAAATCCTGATTGTGGAAGACAGCCCGGAGGACCTGGAGCTTTCTTTGCTCGCGCTCGGGAAGGCAAATCTCACCAACCGGATTCATGTCGCCCGCGATGGCCCGGAAGCACTGGATTTTCTCTTTTGCGAGGGCGCGCACACAGAACGGCAAGGGCGGGAAAATCCAAAAGTGATCCTGCTCGACCTGAAACTTCCTAAATTGGATGGGCTCGAAGTACTGAAGCGAATCAAGAGCGATCCGCGCACGCAGGAGATCCCCGTCGTAGTGCTTACCTCTTCTCGCGAACAGCGCGATGTGATGGAGAGCTACAAACTCGGCGTTAACAGCTACATCGTAAAGCCGGTGAACTTCGACCGCTTCGCCGCGGCCGTGCTGGAACTCGGCATGTACTGGCTGCTGCTCAATCAGCCGCCCGATTTAAATTCCCGATAGACGGCGCGGTCCGCCGAAAAGCAGGCGTCGTATAGTCATCTAAAAGGGGTATTCGTATGACGCCTGGGCCGTTGTGTCGGATTGTGTCTCTCTGCGGGGTTGCGATTCTGTCCGCAGGCGCCCAAACCGGAATCGACCTCGGCGCTATCGACCGGGCCGCCAATCCCTGTAACGACTTCTATCAGTACGCCTGCGGCACGTGGATGAAGAGCAATCCCATTCCTTCCGATCAGGCAACGTGGGGGCGCTTTCAGGAACTGGCTCAGCGCAATCGCGAAATCCTCCGCAATATTCTCGAGAAGGCCGCCAGCCAGACTGCCGGCCGAACGGCGAACGAACAGAAGATCGGCGACTATTACGCTTCGTGCATGGATGAAAAAGGGATCGAGGCGAAGGGTATCGCGCCGCTTGAGCCCACTCTGAGCCAAATCGGCAGCCTGTCCGGCAAACAGGAGATCGCCGCCGAGGTCGCTCGTCTGCATTTCGCCACCTCGCCCCTCGCTTCCGGCCAGACATCGGGAGCGGTGAAAGTGTTTTTCCGTTTTGGCAGCATCCAGGATCCGAAGAATGCCGCGATGACAATCGCCCAGCTTTCGCAGGACGGCCTGGGGATGCCGGACCGGGATTTCTACGTCAATACAGATGCCAAATCGATTGAGACGCGCGCGAAATACCTTGCCCATGTAGCGGCATCGTTCGAGTTACTGGGGCACGAGCCGAAACAGGCCGCTGCGGAAGCGCAGACCGTCATGAACATCGAGACCACGCTGGCGAAGATCTCAAAGGACAAGGTCGCGCTGCGCGATCCGCAGCAGCGCTATCACCAGATGACAGTGGCGCAATTGATCGCCCTTGCGCCGGCCTTCGACTGGAACGTTTATCTGAAAGCACTTGGCGTTTCGGCACGGGATCTGAATGTTGGGTCGCCCGAGTTCATCAAAGGGATGAGCGCACTGATCGCTCAGACCAGTCTGGCCGATCTGAGGACTTACCTCTCATGGCATGCCATCGACGAAGCTTCACCCCTGCTGCCCGCGGCCTTCGTGAAGGAAAACTTCGTCTTCAACGATACGGCGTTACTCGGTGTTAAGGATCTGGCTCCACGCTGGAGGCGATGCGCCATTGTCGTCGATCGGGACCTCGGCGAAGCGCTTGGACAGAAATACGTCGAACAGACTTTTGGCGCCGAAGGCAAGCAGCGCACGCTGCGGATGGTCAACGAAATCGAAGCCGAAATGGCGAAAGACGTCCAGTCCGTCACGTGGATGACGGAGGAGACGAAGCGCCAGGCACTGGCGAAACTTCACGCCGTGGCTAACAAGATCGGCTACCCGGAGCAGTGGCGGGACTACTCCTCCGTCAACATCGTGCGGAGCGATGCGCTGGGCAATCAGCAGCGTGCGGCCTCCTGGGAGTTGCACCGTCAACTGGGCAAAATCGGCAAGCCAACCGACAAATCCGACTGGACCATGACACCGCCGACGGTCAACGCGTACTACAGCTCTGCCATGAACAACATCAATTTTCCGGCGGGAATTCTGCAGCCGCCCTTCTACTTCAAAGGTGGCGATGAGGCGGCCAACTATGGCGCTATCGGCGCGGTGGTGGGCCACGAGCTGACGCATGGCTTTGACGATTCCGGACGCCAGTACGATGGCGAAGGCAACCTGCGGGACTGGTGGACCGCCGGCGACGCGAAGAACTTCAAAGACCGTGCCGACTGTCTCGTGAAGGAGTACGGCAACTTTGTCGCTTCGGGGGACGTCAAGGAAAATGGCCGGCTGACTCTGGGCGAAAACGGCGCGGACAACGGCGGCATTCATCTTGCATACATGGCTCTGATGGACACACTGGCAAAGCTGGACAGCGCCGGTGGAAAGACTCTTCCCGATGAAGGCGGATTTACTCCCCAGCAGCGTTTCTTTCTCGCTTACGGACAGGTCTGGTGCCAGAACGTTACCGACGAGGCGGCCCGTTTGCAGGCTTTGACGAATCCGCATTCGCTCGGACGCTATCGCGTGAATGGAGTTGTGCAGAATTCAGCCGAATTCCAAAAAGCTTTTGGATGCCAGGCGGGGCAACCGATGGTCAGCGATAAAGCCTGCCGAATCTGGTAAACGAAATCATGAAAATTATTGTTACGACGGCGCTCGTGGCCGCTGCCGTAATGGCGCAGAACGCGCCGCTGTCACAGATCGCCCCCCCCGCGTGGATCGAAAAGAGCAACGCGAACGCTCAGATATTGATCGCGATCGAGGCGAAATATGTCCCTGAAGGCGCTTCCAGTGAAGGAGTTCCCGGGCTGGATGAAGAAATCACCGTTCCCAGCGCCGAAAATCGCGCGAAGCGGCGTGCTGACAGTGTCAAGGCTCGCGAGTTGCTCGGGTCGCGTCTCGCGACGGAGAAGGATCCGCTGGTCAAACAGGATCTCGAGATCCTGATCGCAGCGGTCGACCGCGACATACGCACGGAAGACGCCAATGAGAAGACCTTCCTGCCCTATCGCGAGATCTCGAATGTGATCTTCTTCGGCGAGAAGAGTTTGCTGGACGATCAGGTGAAGCCCGAACGCCGGCAGGCCGCGGTCGTCCGGCTGCGGAAATACACCGGCCTCGAACCGGGCTTCACTCCGATCACAATTATCTCTGAGCAGCGGTTTCGCGATGCCCTCAAAAATCCCGGCCTGCTCGGACCGTCGCGAATCAAGGTCGAGAAGGATCTCGGCGATACCCAGACTTTTATCACCGGCATCGGGCTCTTACTGGAAAAGTACAAGCTGCAGGGTTATCAGGAAGCTTTCGCGAAACTGAAAGAGCAGCTGAATGAGTACGACGATTTCGTGCGCAAAGAGGTGCTGCCCAAAACCCGCACCGACTTCCGCCTTCCCCCCGCGGCCTATCAGTCGGCGCTTGAAAACTACGGAGTGGATTTCACCCCGGCCGAGCTGAAACAGCGCGCCCACGCGGCGTTCACTGAGATCCAGAAGCAGATGAAAGAGGTTGCGGCGCGGGTCGCGAAAGAACGCCATCTTCCTTCCGCCGATTACCGCTCGGTCATCCATGAGCTGAAGAAAGAGCAGTTCAACGCCGAGGATATTCTGCCTTCTTATGAGCGCACATTGGCTGCCATTGAGGACATCATCCGCAAGAACCACCTGGTGACGCTGCCCGCCAGACCGGCCATCATTACCATAGCTTCCGCAGCCGAAACGGCGCAGCAGCCCGCCCCGCACATGCAGCCTCCGCCTTTGCTGAACAATCACGGGGAGCGGGGAAAATTTGTGCTGCCGCTCGAGACCGCGGGCGCCGGCGGCACGGCCTTAAAGTATGACGATTTCACTTTCGCCGCCGCGTCCTGGACGCTGGTCGCGCATGAGGCCCGGCCCGGCCATGAATTACAGTTCGATTCCATGGTGGAACAGGGTGTGTCCGCGGCGCGGGCGCTGTTTGCCTTCAACAGCACGAACGCCGAAGGCTGGGGCCTGTATTCGGAGTGGTTTATGCTCCCTTACATGCCCGACGATGCGAAATTGATCTCGCTGCAACTGCGCCTGCTGCGGGCTGCCCGGGCATTCCTCGACCCGGAGCTGCAGGAGGGAGTTGTTACGCCGGAGAAAGCCATGAAGGTCCTTGAAGACGATGTCGTCACGTCCAAAGCGTTCGCCACCGAAGAGGTGGAGCGCTACACGTTCCGCAGCCCCGGCCAGGCGGTCTCATACTTCGACGGCTATACGCGGCTGCTCGAAATCCGGCAGCTCGCCGAGAAAGCACTGGGACCGAAATTCAACGTTCAGGAGTTCCACGATTTCATCCTGTCGCAGGGTTTGCTGCCGCCCTCGCTGCTGCGCAAAGCCGTGATGGAAGACTTCGTGAAGCGCCAGTCGCACTAATGATGAAGCTTCGCGAACTGGCTTCCGCGCTGGGCTGCGCCCTTCAGGGCGATGACGAAATCGAAATTACGGGCGTGATGGGGATGGAGGCCGCGAGCGCCGACCACCTCACCTTCCTCGCGAACCCGAAATACGCTCCGAAGCTGAAGAACACGCGGGCCAGTGCGGTCTTGTGTACGAGCCCCGTTGCCGGGATCGCGACGCTGATCTCAGCCAACCCGTATCACGATTTCGCGCGCGCGCTGGAGCTCTTCTATAAGCCGCCGCATCCGGCCCCGGGAATTCATCCCTCCGCGGCAATCGCTTCTACCGCGCTCATCGGCGATGGCGCCTCAATCGGCGCCTTCGTGGCTGTCGGCGAGAACGTTACGATCGGCCGCAACACCATCCTGCATCCGCATGTGGTCGTCTATGAAGGTGCGCGCATCGGGGAGGATGCCGTGCTGCACTCTCACGCCGTGGTGCGCGAATTCTGTCAGGTGGGAAATCGCGTCATCCTGCAGAACGGCGTGGTTGTGGGCGGCGATGGCTTCGGCTTCGCCAAACGCGCGGACGGCTCTCACCACAAGATCCCGCAATCGGGCATAACCGTGATTGAAGACGATGTGGAGATACAAAGTCTCACGTCCGTCGATAGGGCCACAGTGGGTGAGACCCGGGTCAAGCGCGGTGCGAAGGTCGATAGCCTGGTGCAGATCGGCCATGCCTGCGTGGTCGGCGAAGACAACATCATCTGTTCACAGACGGGCCTCGCGGGAAGCTCAATTCTGGAAAAAAATGTGCTGCTCGCCGGTCAGGTGGGCGTCTCCGGGCACCTCACCATTCATGAAGGCGCGATCGTTTACGCCCAAAGCGGGATTGGCGGCGATGTCGCGCCCCACACACGTGTCTCTGGCTCCCCTGCGTTCAGCGCCTCCGAGTGGCTGCGGGCCGCCACCGCTTTTGCAAAGCTGCCTGAGATACTGCGAACGGTACGTGAACTCAAAAGGAAAATCGAAGAACTGACCACGAAGTTATGACGGACCCACGAACGCGTCCTCCACTGGCCTACAAGAACGAAGAGTTCCTGAAGGGTCCCGATTCGCGAGCTCTGCGAATTCTTTCCGAATACCTCGAGCCGCTCTCGCACTTTCGTCGTCAGCGTATCCGCGACACGATTGTCTTCTTCGGTTCCGCGCGGATCAAAGAGGACGGGCCGCTCGGCCAGTACTACCGCGAAGCGCGTGAGCTGGCCGGGCTCGTGACCACATGGGCCAAGACGTTCCGCGAGCGCACGTACCGCTTTGTCGTGTGTTCGGGTGGCGGCCCCGGCATCATGGAGGCGGCGAATCGCGGCGCTACGGATGTCAGAGGCAAGACCATCGGCCTCAATATCGGACTGCCCTTCGAGCAATTCCCCAACGACTACATTACGGATGAGCTGAACTTTGAATTCCATTATTTCTTCATGCGGAAGTTCTGGTTCGCCTACCTGTCGAAGGCGCTCGTCGTATTCCCCGGCGGCTTCGGCACTTTGGATGAGCTGTTCGAAATCCTGACGCTGGTGCAGACGAAAAAGCTTTCGAAAAAGATCACCATCATCCTCTATGGCTCGGCATTCTGGAAAGAGGTTGTCAACTTCGACGCGCTGGTAAAGTACGGCACAATCGCACAGGCGGATCTGGCTTTGTTTCAGTTCGCCGACACACCCGATGCCGCTATGGAAATTCTGAAGAGCTCGTTAACCGACCAGGCTGCCGTTGCGGAACCCGAAGTCCCCGCGATCTCGCGTACTTCGAAGCCGCCAGGCTGATCCCGGCTGCTTATTTCGGAGCGTTGCTCCCTGCGGACGGGCCATTTACCATGGAAACGACGTATCCCTGGGAGACCGTGGGCAGCGGGCAAATCAAAATGACCTTTCGGGCGTTGAAGAGATTGTCTGGAGCGTAGCTTCTCATCACAATACAATGCAGTGGTGAGGCTTCTGATTCTCGCCATGCTAACGAATTCCGCTCTTTCCGGCCAGTCGGAACCCGCTCCGCCCGTCGCTCTGCGTAAAGACCACCGCGAAGTTCGCCACGGCGCTACCGTGATCGACGAATACTACTGGCTGCGCGAAAAGTCGAACCCGGAGGTAGTTCAGTATCTCGAAGCTGAAAACGCCTACACGGCGGCGATGACGAAAGATCTGCAGCCGTTTGCGGACGCCCTTTACAAGGAAATGCTGGGCCGGGTCAAAGAGACCGACTTAAGCGTCCCGGTGCGGCGCGGGCAATGGTCTTACTACTCCCGCACCGAACAGGGAAAGCAGTACCCCATTCAGTGCCGGCGAAAAGGAGAGGGCTCCGAAGAGATTCTTCTCGACATCAACGCCCTCGCCGATGGGAAGAAATTCGTTGGCATGGGCGCCTTCATGGTTAGCGACGATCAAAACCTGCTGGCGTATACGGCGGATTTTACCGGCTTCCGCCAGTACCGTTTACACGTCAAGGACCTTCGGACAGGCGAGTTGCTGCCCGATACCGCCGAGCGCGTGACCTCCTCGCAATGGGCCGCCGACAACAGGACCATCTTCTTCACCACCGAGGATGATGTCACCAAGCGCTCCGATAAGCTCTGGCGTCACGTCCTCGGTGCGTCCGCATCCCAACTCGTTTACAACGAAAAAGACGAGCTCTACGATATCGAAATCACCAAAAGCCGCGACAAAAAATACTTGTTCCTTAACATTGAAGCCAAGGACACCACCGAAGCCCGTTATCTGAAAGCGGACCAGCCCGGGGGCCAGTTCGCCGTCTTTGTACCCCGTGAAAAAGGGCATCGCTATTACCCCGATCATCGGGAAAATCTCTTCTACATCCGCACCAACAAACAGGCC
>JBDUBZ010000136.1:0-9627 GCA_040003745.1 Terriglobia bacterium | reverse complement strand
CCCTCCACGGTAATCGAAGATATGGGGAACTCGAGGGGCGCCAGCTGAGCTTGGGACAAACCCCCGAAAAGCAACAAAACGAACGAGATCTGCCGCATCATCACCACAATACAAGTAAAGACGCGCTATGTAGAATGGAGTTACGTGACATACGACCTGATTGTGATTGGTAGCGGTCCAGGCGGTTACTCGGCCGCTGTGCGCGCAGGCCAATACGGCCTGAAGACCGCGATTATTGAGAAAGATGCGAAACTCGGGGGCACCTGCCTGCATGTCGGGTGTATCCCCACCAAGGCTCTGCTGCATACGGCGGAGCTATGGAGCTTCGCGAATCATTCGGCCGACGAAGGCATCACGATCGACAAGCCAACGCTCAACTTTCCCAGGGTAATCGAGCGCAAGAATGGCATTGTTCAGAAACACGCCAAGGGCGTTGAGTTTCTGATGAAAAAGAACAAGGTCGAATGGATCAAAGGGCGTGGTATCATCAAAGGCCCGGGCAAGGTCGAAGTGACGACCGATAAAGGCACGCAGGTCCTCGAGACGAAGAATATTCTGATCGCGACCGGCTCGGAAGCACGCATGATTCCGGGCATTCAACCGGATGCCGATTCAATCCTCACCAATATTGAGATTCTGAACCTGCAGCAGGTGCCGAAGTCGCTGATGATCATTGGGGCGGGCGCGGTGGGCGTGGAATTTGCGTCGATGTTTCACCGCTTTGGCTCGCAGGTCAGCATCTTCGAGATGCTTCCCCGCCTGGTTCCCGTTGAGGACGAAGAGGTTTCGAAGGAACTCGAGCGCGTGTTCAGGAAGAGCAAGATTCGCGTCGAGACCGGTGCAAAATGCGAGAACATCCGCAAGACGGCCGGTGGCGTCACCATGAAGGTCACGCTGGCGAACGGCAAGACCGAAGAAGTGGAAGCCGAGAAATTGCTGGTGGCCGTGGGACGTGCGCCCAATACGGCGAAAATCGGTCTCGAGAGCACCAAAGTCGAAGTGGATCGCGGGTTCATCAAGGTTAACGAATACCAGCAGACCGCCGAACCGGGCATCTACGCGATCGGCGATGTGGTTGCAGGTACGCCGCAGCTTGCGCATGTGGCTTCCGCACAGGGCATGGTGGCTGTAGCGAAGATGGCGGGCAAACCGGCCACGCCGATCAATCGCAATCGTATTCCTGGCGCGACTTACACCGAGCCCGGCATCGGCAGCGTGGGCTTGACTGAGGCTCAGGCTAGGGCTGCGGGATACAAGGTGAAGGTGGGTAAGTTCCCGTTTGCGGCGAACAGCAAGGCAACCATTCTGGGGTCGCACGATGGCTTCGTCAAGATTGTGGCAGACGAAAAATATGGCGAGATTCTCGGCGTTCACATCATCGGCCCACAGGCTTACGAACTAGTTTCGGAAGCGGTGACGGCAATGGAGGCCGAGGCGACGGTCGAGACCATGATGCATACCATCCACGCGCATCCCACCATCTACGAAGCCGTGGGAGAAGCCTTCCAGAACGTTTACGGCCTCGCCATTAATGCGTAGCTGCACGGTTCGCGATCTCGGCCGCATGAGCTACGCCGAAGCCTTGGGCATACAGCAGGAACTCGCCTCGGAGCTGAAAGAGGGCCGGGGCGAGGATCATCTTTTGTTCGTGGAACACCCGCACGTGGTCACTGTGGGGCGCAATGGACACGAGGAAAATCTGCTGGCGTCGGAGGATCTGCTGGCCCGCAGCGGTATCGCTTTGCATCATTCCGACCGCGGCGGCGACGTGACCTATCACGGCCCCGGACAGATCGTCGGATACCCCATCATCGATCTGCGCACATGGAAGCGCGATGTAGGCGCCTACGTCCGCGGAATCGAGCAGGTCCTGATTGATACGCTGTTAGAGTTTGGAATCCGGGCGGAGCGTATCCCGTCGTTAACCGGCGTCTGGGCGGGGGAAGGGTATTCCGCCAAGGTCGCCGCTATCGGCGTTCATCTGAGCCGCTGGGTTTCCACGCATGGCTTTGCATTGAACGTGACTACCGATCTTCGCTATTTTCAGTACATTGTGCCGTGCGGGCTCGCCAGGCCCGTGACTTCCATGGAACAGCTGGGCGTGTCGGCGGACGCCTCCCAGGTGAAGCCGGCACTGACGCGCCACTTCGGCAAAGTTTTCGATTTCGAGATGCGGGTGGAAGCGCCTGCGCTAATGGAGAATTGATTCAAAATGACTGACGTCGTAATGCCCCAGATGGGCGAAAGCATTGTCGAGGGAACTCTGACCAAATGGCTGAAGAAGACTGGCGATAAGGTCGAACGCGACGAGCCGTTGTTCGAAATTTCGACGGACAAGGTCGATACCGAGATTCCGTCTCCGGTCTCGGGCATTCTGGCGGATGTGATGGTGCAGGAAGGCCAGACCGTGCAGGTGAATGCGATTGTGGCGCGGATTAACGATGGTGGCGATGCACCGGCGGCAGCCGCGCCCACCCAGGCGCCTCCGGCTGAAGCGCCCCCTGCGCCGGCCCCCGCAGTTGCGGCAGCGCCGCCTCCTCGTCCCGCTCCCGCAGCTCCTGCGGCTCCAGCAGTGTCTGCGCCTGCGGCGCCGATTGCAGAAGAATTCAAAGAGCCGGCCGGCCCTTTGTCTCCACTGGTCCGCAAAATGGCGCGAGAGAACAACATCGATCTCGGCAAAGTGACGGGCACGGGCGCTGGCGGACGTATTACGAAAGAAGACCTCGAGGCCCATTCGAAGCCGGCAACCGGCGCACCGGCTCAAGCCCCGCAACCTCAGGCCCCCCCGCCCGCGCCTGGCTCTCAGGGAGTGGCGCCAATTCCGCAACCTGGACCGACCGCTAAGACTCGCGTCGAGGCCATGAGCAACATGCGGCAGAAGATCGCCGAGCACATGGTGATGAGCAAGCGCGTTTCGGCGCATGTCACCACCGTTCATCGCGTCGATATGACGAAAATCGCGAAGATGCGGGCCCGGCACAAGGAAGATTTTGCCGCGCGCTATGGCATGTCGCTCACGTTCCTGCCGTTTGTGGCCCGCGCCGCCGTGGAAGCTCTTCGGACCTTCCCGATCGTGAATGCTTCGATTGACGGAACCAACATCATTTATCACAACGAAATCAATCTGGGCATTGCCGTCGCGCTCGAAGGCGGATTGATCGTCCCGGTGATCCGCAATGCGGACGAAAAGAACGTTCTCGGCCTGCAGCGCGCGATTGTCGACCTTGCATCCCGGGCCCGCGCCAAACAACTGAAGCCCGACGAAATTCAGGGCGGGACGTTCTCGATCACGAACTTCGGCTCTTTCGGAAGCATCTTCGCCACGCCGGTGATCAATCAGCCTCAGGTCGCGATCCTCGGCGTTGGAACCGTCGAAAAAGTGCCGGTGGTCATTGACGACGCCATTGCGATCCGGTCGCAGTGCTTCCTCGCGCTGACCTTCGATCATCGCCTGATCGATGGCGCGCTCGGCGATCAATTCACCGGCAAGGTGAAGTCGATACTCGAGAACTGGTCCGAAGAAGTTCTGTAGCCGCTAAAAATTTACTGCCAACCCGGGGCTTGCTCGTCCGTAATAGCGGACGTGCGCGCCCCCTGCGTTGCGGGAAAATAGGCTATGACTTTTTTCGCAACGCTGACACTCGCCTTTTCCCTGCTGCAGATCCCCACGGCTGTGGCGAGCTTTGATGGTGTCTTTAAATCCGCCGATAAGAAGTTCGTGAACGTGCAGGTCGAGAGTGGCGAAACCATGCGCATGTATCTGACCCGCGGGACGAAATTCATCCTCAACGGCAAGCCCGCCCATGCGATCGACTTTCACGATGGCGACAAAGTCATAGTGGATGCCGAGCGCGACGCCCGCCAGAACCTGCTCGCCGTGAGAATCGAGAACGCCAGACCGGAGGCGCCTGATAAAAAATGATTTGTGCGCTGCCCTTTCTCATTCTGACGCCTCCGCTGCCGCTGACTACGCCTACGGCCGAAGAAATCATGTGCCGTGTGGCGGAGAATCAGCAGCGGGCGGAGGTTGCACGCAGCAAGTTCGTCTACGACATGAATGTCTTCGTCCGGCTGCAGCGGGCTAATGGCAAAGTGGCGCGGGAAGAGAGCCGGGATTACGTGGTCACACCCACTCCAAAGGGCGCACGCCGCAAGCTCATCAAGCTCGAAGGGAAGATCTTTCAGGGCAAAACTGAGGTCCCATATACCAAGGCTGGCTTTGAACACAAGGGCGTCGATATCGATTCGGGTATAACGGATGGTTTTGCGAACTCCGTCATGTGGCGGAAAAACAGCATGGCTGCGGGGCTCGGTTGGTTCCCACTTACAGGTGGGAATCAGTCCCGCTATGAGTTCAAGCTTGAGGGCGAAGAGCTTTATCATGATTACGACGTTTACAAGATTTCTTTTCAAGAGATGAAGAGTGGCGATCAGGACGATTGCTGGTCGGGTGAAACGCTGATCGAACGGCATGAATTCCAGCCGGTGTTGATCCGCACCAGCTGGGATTGTAAGATACCGCGGGCCGTGAAGATCATGCTGGGCTTCACGATCTCGCAGATCGGTGCGAAAGTCACCTATCAGCGCTTCGATAAGGACGTGTGGTTCCCAGTGCAGAGCGGCGGTGAGCTCAAGGTTCGCGCGCTGTTTCTCTACGCCCGCACCATCGCGTTCAGCGCCAAAAACGGTGGTTTCCGGAAGGCCGATGTGAATACCGCCATCGTCTTCGAGGGCGATGCCGATGCCCCCGGCGACCTCGCCGACGACCCGCACTGAGCCGCGAAGCCGGAACCGCTAACATTAGAGAATTGCTGCATCATCTGACCGACGCCCTGGTCGCCTGGGGCCCCGCGGGCATACTTCTGCTCGCGATTCTCGATTCCTCCGGGGTTCCCGTTGCCGGCGTATTTGATGCCCTGCTGATCCTGGTTGCCGTGGAACGGCCGTCCGTCGCATGGTTTTGCGCCTCGCTGGCGGTCCTGGGTTCGACCGTGGGCAGCATGATCCTGTTCTTGATGGCGCGGCGGGGCGGACGCCGGTTCATGGACAATGCCGTAACCGGGGGCCGCGCCGCCCGCTTTCGCCGGTGGTTCCATCGCTATGGACTGATCACGGTGTTCGTGCCGGCGCTGATGCCCATCCCGATGCCTCTGAAGCTGTTCGTCATCAGCGCGGGAGTCCTCGGAACCTCCACCGGGCAGTTCATGGCCGTGGTGGTGGCGGCGCGCATTCTCCACTATTTCGGCGAAGCCTGGCTGGGCATCAACATGGGGCGCGATTCAGCGAGGTTTCTGACCGGACATGCGTGGCAGTTCGTCAGCGCCGCAATAGTGTTGTTCGGGGTGCTTTACGGCTTCATTCTGTTGCGGGGGCGGGCGCGGGCCGGTAGCGCGCCGTTGATATGATAGCGGCGTCATCACATGAAAATTGCTGTCTATGCGGCCCTGCTTGGGGGAGCTTTGGTGTTGCTCAGAGCCCAGGAACCCGATGCGGGGCCGGGCGCTAAAGCCAGCATAGGGGGCAGCGCGGCGGCGCTCGCGGGGTCTAAAGAAAACCCGGAGGCGGTCGGTCGCGGCGCCAGGCTCTTTTCTGCGAACTGCGCCGGCTGCCATGGAATGACGGCGAAGGGCTCCGGCCGCGGACCCGATCTGATCCGCTCCATCCTGGTACTTGACGACGAGAAGGGCATTCTTATTGCGCCCGTGATCCATAACGGCCGGCCCGGCAAAGGCATGCCGAAGTTCGACCTGACGGATGCGCAGGTGAGTGATATCGCCGCCTGGCTTCATGTGCAGACTTATGCCGCCGATCACCGCGCCACTTACGTCTTCCTCGACGTAGTGACGGGCGACGCGAAGAAGGGCGAGGCTTACTTCAACGGCGCCGGCGGATGCAATATGTGCCATTCCGCGACGGGCGATCTAAAGGGTATTGCAAGCAAGTTCGATCCGCACGCCTTGCAGAATCGCTGGCTGCAGCCCCGCGGTGTGGGACGAGGTTCCGCGAAGAGCGTTGTTACCGTAACGGTCACGCTGCCTTCCGGAGATAAGCTGAACGGGACCGTTGACCGTGTGGACGATTTCAACGTGTCCTTCCACGATGCGTCGGGCGATTATCACTCGATCAATCGCCACGGCGATGTGCCCAGAGTGGAAGTTCACGACCCCTTGCGGGCCCACGTGGATCTTCTGAAGAAATATACGGACGCCGACATCCACAACGTGACGGCATATCTGGTGACCTTGAAATGAAGATCGTAATCGCATTATGGTTGCTCGCGCAGGCCGCGTGCCTTGGGCAGTTGCTCAATCCCGCCAAGCTGCTACAGCAGCCTGGTGACACATGGCCGACCTACAACGGCGACTATTCGGGGCGGCGGTACAGCCAGCTGAAGCAGATCAATTCGGGCAACGTGCATTCCTTGTCGCTCGCATGGGTGACGCGTTACGGAAGCACGCCCGGTCTGACCATTAAATCGACGCCGCTGCTGGTGAACGGAGTTCTTTACTTCACGGCGCCGCACAACGTGTGGGCCGCCGACGCGCGTACCGGCCGCGAGATCTGGCATTACACATACCCGACCGGCCCTGGCAGTACTCTCGGCAATCGAGGCGTGGGGATGTACGGCAACTGGCTGTTCTTTGAAACGCCCGACAGTCATATGGTGAGCCTTGACGCGCGCACGGGCAGGGAGCGCTGGAGAGTCGAGATGGCGGATCCCAAACTGGATTACACGTCGACTGTGGCGCCCGTCATTATTGGGAACCACGTGATCCTGGGAATCGGCGGCGACCATCTGGATAACCCCGGTTTCATCGAGTCGCGCGATCCGGAAACCGGCGCGTTGCAGTGGAAGTACAACACGACGCCGCGCAAGGGGGAGCCTGGCATTGAGACGTGGCCCGATGAGTATGCGGCCGCGCATGGCACTGGTCAGGCGTGGATGCCGGGGACATACGATCCGCAGCTGAATCTCTATTACGTGGGCACGGGGAACCCCAACCCTGTGTTCGCGGACCAGAGCCGGAAGGGCGACAACCTTTATACGTGTTCGATTGTCGCGCTCAATCCCGACACCGGGAAAATGGTCTGGTATTACCAGGTCTCCCCGCATGAGATGCATGACTGGGATGCGGCCGAAGCTCCTGTATTGATCGATGGCGAAATCGATGGCAAGCCGCGAAAGCTGCTGGCCCAGGCGAGCCGCAACGGCTACTATTTCCTGCTCGACCGGGCTACCGGCGAGCATCTGGTGACCGCACCCTTCATCGACACTCTGAACTGGACGAAGGGCGTGAATGCCAAAGGGCAGCCGGTCGGCGATCCGAAGAAGTTCCCCACGCCCGACGGGGTGCTGGTGTCGCCAGCCTCTAACGGTGCGACCAACTGGCCGGCGCCCAGTTTCGATCCCGAGACGGGGTTGCTGTATGTGGGATCGAGCCGCTCCTGGAGCATGTACTATCTGACGGACACGGACGATCATCCGGAGGGCTGGGGTGGCCTCGATAACACTGTCGGAAGCGAAGGGGCCGCGCTGGTGGCCATCGAATATAAGACGGGTAAGATTGCGTGGAAGCATGAATGGCCCAATGGCGGCGGACCGGCTCATATGCTCACGACCGCGGGCAATCTGCTTTTCACCGCCAACGCGAGCAACTTTATCGCTTTCGATCCGAAGAACGGAAAGATCCTGTTTCACGCCGGTTTGACAGGGCCGGTAACGGCCGGGCCCATCACCTATGAGCTCGATGGCCAACAGTATCTGACGCTGGCTTCGGCGGATACGCTGTTTACGTTTACGCTGAACCCCGCGAATTAGCAAAGCGACTGGAATAGAGACCGGCTTGTCTGCTCGTCAGCACGGCGCAGCAAGGCTGACAACCTGGCGGCAGACTCTCGAAGAGCGTCGGCCTTACCTCGGTCACCGCAACTGGATCGTGATCGCGGATTCGGCCTGACCGCTGCAATCTGGTCCTGGCATCGAGACCATCATCTCGAACAAAAGCCAGATCGAAACGGTGCGGCACGTGCTGATGCCGCTCGTACTCACGGACAAAGAACTGAGCTCTGGTCGGGAACCCGATGCAGTGGAAATGAGCGCCTATCGCCAGTTACTCGCGGGTATCTTCCAGACGAGACTGCCTGGGATGAAAATCATTTCTGGTGAATCTCCTGCAGACTCCAGACGCGGATGGGGTCGCGCAGCCGGGACGCTACCGCTTCCGAGGCCGCGCGCGCGCCACTTACCGTCGTTATACACGGTACGCGGTAGGTAATGGCGCTGCGCCGAATGGATTTTTCATCTTCGAACGAGAGCGCGCCCGTCGTGGTGTAGACAACCAGCTGGATGGCGCCGCCCTTCAGCAGATCGACCGCGTTGGGGCGGCCTTCATTGACCTTGAACACAATTTTGCACGCCAGCCCGGCATTCTGCAGAACGGTCGCCGTTCCCCGCGTCGCCACAAGATCGAAACCCAGCTCGGCGAAACGTTTGGCGATAGGTGCGATCTCCGCTTTGTACCGGTCGTTGACACTGATGAACACTGTGCCCTTTTCGGGGAGCGGCGCACCGGCGCTCAATTGGGCCTTCGCAAAAGCCTCGCCAAAGTTAGCCCCAACGCCCATCACTTCACCGGTGGAACGCATCTCCGGGCCCAGTGCGGGGTCCACTCCCGGGAACTTGTTAAACGGGAACACCGGAGATTTCACAAACATCAGCGGCACCGGCAGCCTGCCGCGATATTCCGTCACTTCATGCAGCTTTTTGCCGAGCATCAGCTGAACGGCAAGCTTGGGCAGGGGCACTCCCGTCGCCTTACTGACGTAGGGCACCGTGCGCGAGGCGCGCGGATTCACTTCCAGCACATAGACGACGCCGTCCTTGATGGCGTACTGCACGTTCATCAGGCCTATGACATGTAAGGCGCGGGCCAGCCGCACCGTGTAGTCCTCGATGGTTTTTATGTCTTTTTCGCTCAACGAAACCGGTGGCAGAACGCACGAACTGTCGCCCGAATGGATACCGGCTTCCTCGATGTGTTCCATGATGCCGGCAATCAGAACTTCTTCACCATCGCAGAGCGCGTCGACATCGACCTCCACGGCGTCTTCGAGGAAACGGTCGATGAGCACGGGGCGATCCTGCGAAAAGGAAACCGCTTCGCGCATGTAGCGGCGCACGCTGTCTTCGTCGTAAACGATGACCATGGCGCGTCCGCCCAGAACATAGCTGGGGCGCAGCAGCACGGGGTAACCAATGCGCCGCGCAATCTCCACTGCTTCATCGACACTGGTCGCGGTGCCATTGGCCGGGGAGGGAACCTGCACCTGTTCGAGCACCTTCCCGAACAGCTTGCGATCTTCGGCCAGATCGATGCTTTCAGGATCGGTGCCGATGATCGGCACTCCCAGGCGCTTCAGAGGCAATGCCAGCGTAAGCGGCGTCTGCCCGCCGAACTGCACGATGACGCCATCGGGCTTTTCGACGTCGACAATGTTGAGAACGTTCTCGAGCGTCAGAGGCTCGAAGTAGAGCCGGTCGCTGGTGTCATAGTCGGTCGAAACCGTTTCCGGATTGCAGTTGACCATGATCGATTCGACATTCTCGGCCTGCAGAGCGATCGACGC
>JBDUBZ010000421.1:0-2897 GCA_040003745.1 Terriglobia bacterium | reverse complement strand
GATGGGAGGGAGATGATCACGGTGGGGCGAACCTCTTGTTGACCTCCGCCCGGATGCTGGTATAAACGCGCTCCCACATACGCGGCGGGGCCAGAAAATACGTCGGTCGCACGCTCCTGATCTCCCCCGGAAGCTTACTCAGACTTTCCGCAAACGAAACCGCCGTGCCGCTGAGGATGGGCAGTAGTTCCGCCACCACACGCTGCGCGATATGCGCGGAGGGCAGGAACGCGACTGTGATGTCGTCGGGCGTTAGGGGCAGAACTTCAGGGCCCATGTGGATATTCGCGAGCAGCGAGCCGTGGGTGACCATAACCATTTTGGGTTCGCCCGTGGCGCCGGAAGTGAGATAGAGAATGGCCCTGTCTTCGGGCTTCGGCTCACCGGAATAACGCCCATGCCGGCGCAGCTCGGCAAGTGAAATCGCACCGGGCGCTTCGCCGGTGAGCAGAATGAAATGTCCCACCGGCGCGTCTTTCAGCTTCGCCAGCATTTTGGGGTCTTCGACGAAAAGCGCCTTAGCATCGGAGCGCGCGACCGTCGCGCAGAGTTCCGCCGGAGGATAGCTGGGATAGAGCGCTGCGGCGACCGACCCGTTCATCATGATGCCCTGATCGGCCAGGTAAAACTCGGCGCGTGTTTCCGAACAAATGCCGACATGATCGCCTGCTCCGAGGCCCAGCTCCCGCAAACCGGCCGCGATCTGTTCGGCGGCTTCGAGATACTCGCCCCAGTTCCAGGTATGGACCTCTTTGCCGGATGGCTGCCGCAGCGCCAGGCGGTCGCCGTAATTTTGTGCGGCGTGCCGCAGCAATTGAGGAACGGTTTCGATGTGCATGGACATTTTTATGTTGATGTCGGCTGGTTACTGCGGACGGGTGGTTCGTGCGCCAGTTCCGCCACCCGTTCCTGTAGTATTTCATTTAATCGGCCGCGATCCTGCGACCTCATCCCAGCCGTCTCGATCGGGTCGCCGACGTGGAGTTCTATGGTTCCCGCACGAACGAATTTCGAATGCATGGGAAGAATTCTGCGGGTGTTCACAAGCCCGATGGGCACTACCGGGACGCCGGCCTTGATGGCGATGAAAGCCGCGCCCTCTTTGAAGGGCTGCATCTGCGTTTCCGAACGCCCGCCTTCGGGAAACAACAGCAACGAGATGCCCTGTTCCCGGATCAGACGGGCGCCTTCAGACATCGATTTTATAGACGCGCGCGGATCGTCGCGGATCACCGGCAGATGGCCTGCGCGGCGCAGATGCCATCCCATGAAGGGAACGGAGAACAGTTCCTGCTTGGCGAAGAAGCGGAATTCGAGGGGCACTGAACTGAGCACCGCGGGAGTATCCATGTAGCTGGCGTGGTTGGCGACCAGAACATAACTTTTAGCCGGGTCGAGCTTTTCGAGCCCATAAACTTTGAGGCGGATAAACCCGGCCGCGAGAACCATGCGGCTCCAAAGCTGCGCGACGCGGTGCTGGGCCGTTCCGGCGCGATCCCAAAGGGAGCAGACAAACGAGATCGAGCCCATAAGAGCGGTCGCGAGAATGATGGCTGGGCCGGTAAACAGGGCGGCGCGTAATTTCCACACTGGCAATATGAAACTCTATTATCAACTCCGCGCATCTTGTAGACTGTGAACGGAGTTTGAAGGAGCCATCATGAAAATTTCTCAATATTCAGCTATTGCCGCAGCTCTCGTTATTTGTGCCGCGCCGGCGCTTGCTCAGAAGGGCGACGCGGCCAAAGGTAAGGAAGTATTTGAACAATGCTCCGCCTGCCACAACTCGGACAGCACCGAACGCAAGATGGGACCGGGCTTGAAGGGTTTGTTCAAGAAGGCCAAGCTGGAATCGAATGGCAAGCCCGTATCCGACGCCAGCGTGCTGTCGAAAATCGAAAATGGCGAAGGCGGAATGCCCGCGTATAAGGACCTTCTGAGCGCCGACGATAAGGCGAACCTTTTGGCTTATCTGAAGACTCTGTAAACAGAAAGGGCGGACCGGCTTTGTAATGCCGTTCCGCCCTCTTGTTTAGCTGATCCTGGGTTATTCGGTCTTAAGTTACTTGGTCTGGACGATTTCGATGGCTTTCTTCAGGATCATATCGTCCGATTTCTTCGTCACGGCAGCTGGCTCGGGAGCGTTGTCATCCTCTGCGTCGCCAATCGACGGCTCAGGTTCCACCACCAGTTCATCCGGCGTTACCGACGTATCCTGAATCGCTTTTCCCGCAGGCGAATAATATTTAGCCACAGAGAGGATAACGGCGCTGCCGTCTTCCATCGTGATTGCGCGGTGAATGGCGGCATCGCCGTAAGTACGTTCGCCCACCACGGTGCCACGCTTATCGCCCTGCAGCGCGGCCGCGGCTATTTCCGCAGCGGCGGCGGTGCCGTGATTCGTCAGAACCACGAGCGGCAGGCTGCTCACCATTTTTTTCTCATCCGCCATGTAGGTTTTCTTGGGGACTTTCTGTCCTTCCACCCAGGTGATGACACCATTGCCGATGAACAAATTGGCAAGATCCACACCTTCGTCTGGATCGCCCGTGGCGCAATTTCGCAGGTCGAGCACCAGCCGTTTCGCGCCCTGCTTTTGCAGAGCAAGCGCCGCTGTGGAAACCTCTTTCACGCGTCCGTTTGCGAGGACGGGCACTTTGATATAGCCGATATTGTCCGCCAGCATTTTAGATTCGACATTCGGCCACGCCACAATGGCGCGGGTCATGGTCAGCTTCTGAGGTTCCGGCTTGCGGCGCAGCACCGAAAGATCGATCGTCGATCCCGGTTCGCCTCTCAAAAGGAGCTGGGCGTACGCGAGAGGCATGTCGCGCGTCGCGACGCCTTTGATGGTTTCGAGGAAATCGCCGGTTGTGAGCCCGGCCTTATCCGCCGGC
>JBDUBZ010000135.1:0-9725 GCA_040003745.1 Terriglobia bacterium | reverse complement strand
GATCCGTCAAACCCCGCGAGTTTAACTCATCCGTTCATATTCCTGCGCAGAGCCGATTTATTAAGCGGCTTTTTCCCGCCACGCCTTAACTGTCGGCGTGGCGTTGGCCGTGAGCGTAGTGATGGCGCGTTCTTCGCCCGACTCTTTTGAACTCCCAACCGTCGGGGTCCCTCGCATTGGAATGGGCGTAAATTCGGAGACGACTATCAACCGATAGGCGGGTGTTCCGCGTGAATCACGAACCGGCTGCAGGTCATTTTTTTAACGTGGCCTTACGCCGGCCTCGTTTGGTATTCCGCCTGCCTGCAAGGGGGTCGTGCTCTTTATTGTGAGAAAAATCCCATGCTGCGCCCTCCTCGCCGTGTTTGCCGCTTCCGGTCAGCGGCCTCCCGCGCCTTCCCGAACGGGCCTGCTGGAGAAGAATACGCTGTTTACCGTATATGGCCGCGGCTTCGCGAGAGCGCCAATACTGGGCCGTCTGGGGAGCTACAAAGACATCGAAGCGATGTCGGAAGACACGAAGCCCTGGCTCAAACAGATCGCCGCTGTCAACGATGGTAAGGGTGTTGTGGTCGGTATTCACCTCATCTATGCGATTGCCGTACCCTGCACGGGCAAGGGACAGTGTCTGGACTATTTTGGGGACGATCTGGTCGACAAATACATAAAGGCTGCCGCCGCCCGGGGCTGGGTAGTCATCCTGGATACGCAACTGGGGCGATCGAATCCCGCGGAGGAGGTGCAGCGGATGATCGCGAAAGGGTACCTCGCTTTTGACAACGTGCACGTGGCGATCGACCCCGAGTTTCACACGCTTGCCAGTCAGCCAGACCCCGGCACACCCATTGGAACCGTGACGGCCGCGCAGATCAATGACGTGCAGGATATCCTCGACCGCTACGTGAAAAGCCAGAATCTGAAGACGAAAAAGATCCTGATCGTGCACCAGTTCGGCGATCCGACGGTTCATGATGGCGTGCCCAACATGATTCAGGCCAAGAAGTCGCTGAAAGACTAGGAAAACGTGGAACTGGTCATCGACGGCGACGGCCTGGGCAACCCGGCATCGAAGGTCCGGAAATACAACCTGATGACCGACAGCAAGGTTTATCCGTTCATCCACTTTCGCGGGATCAAAATCTTCTTCCCCAATCAGTGGGAGAAGCGAGGCCATTTCGACAAGCCGCCACTCAGCGTGGAGGAGATCTTCGGAATCAAACCCCTGCCTGGAGGATTGAAAATGCTGGAGAAGCCGAACGTCGTGATTATCGCCTGATCGACGTGGCCAGCTTTCGTGGGCCCGCATTTTGGCGACTATGGGCCCACTTGACCCGTCTCGCGGCGCGGATGCTTCCAAGTCGTCGGTGATGGGCCGAATGAGCGCTCGGTTGCGGGCGTCGGTCAGGGCTGCGAATAGCTGGAATTCCTCGTAAACGCAGTAGGGCGGGTGATGGAGCCTGGGAGACGAGGAAAAGGAGAACGGGGGTTCCAGGGCGGGGGTTGGCTGGTGCGAAAGCCGGCGTCATGCCGTTGTATCAATGGGCTTGGGGCATTATTCTGCGACCGGCTTTCACAAGCTCAGCGCGCTCCGCACGCCAGCACCCCGCCACTCTCTCTCCGGCTACTTCAGAGTTTCTTCGGCCCCTTAGTCTTCGCGTGCGCGGCCTGAGATGCTTCATGCGCCTTGACGGAATGATCGTTGGCTATTTGGGAATGCTGACTCGCCTGCTCAGTGTCACCCTCTTCATGAGCTTTTGCGGCGTCCCGGTGGGATTTGGCTGCTTCGTCGTGGTGGGCAGCGGCTTTGTGATGATCGTGTTTTGGCATTGTTGGCCTCAACGGGCCATAGAGCACTCCAATGGCCCATTGCGTATCGTCAATCCGGTTTACACAACCGCCAGACCCGCAGCCCGGCAGGCGCTCAAGCCGTCAGCATCAAGCCGTCAGCCCCCCTTGACACCGGTCCGTCCATTCGAAAGAATTGTCTCGACATGGCTCAACCAAACACTCGCCTGGGAATCGCCGCGGCGAGCCTCCTACTGACCATCGGAGGTGGCGCGGAACTTTGGTTGCGGGCGGATCAGTCCCCGGCGCCGGCGTCCAGGACGTCGACCGCCGTAAAGCCGGTTACCCCCAAGCCGGTAATCGCCGAGCCAGTTTCACTCGCGACACTCAGACCTGTGCTCGATCGCTACTGCGTGGGATGCCACAACAACAAAGCAAAAACGGCGGGACTCGAACTCGATTCCCTGATGACGGCTCCGGTTGGGAAAAACGCCGAGACGTGGGAGAAGGTGGCGCGCAAACTCCGCACTCAGGAGATGCCGCCGCCTGGAATGCCGCGTCCGGACCAGACGGCTTACCTCCGAGCCAACGCCCTGCTCGAGGCCGCTCTCGAAAGCGCGGCAATCGCCGCGCCGCACCCCGGGCGAGTTGCGGTCCACCGCCTGAATCGTGTGGAATACGTCAATGCGGTTCGCGACCTGCTCGACGTGCGGGTGGACGGCACCGCCCTGCTCACGGCAGACGACGTCAACCAGGAAGGCTTCGACAACATCGCGAGCATTCTCTCGGTCTCCCCGGCATTGCTGCAAAATTATTTGTCGGCGGCCCGGACCGTCAGCCGGCTGGCTATCGGAGACACTGCCATCGTCCCGGCCATTGAAACTTACAAAATTTCCAAGGCCCTGGTGCAGGACGACCGCATGGGCGAAGACCTGCCCTTCGGCTCGCAGGGTGGCACGGCCATCCGCCATCGCTTCCCGCTCGATGCGGAATACAGCTTCAAAGTGCTTCTGCGGCGTCAGGAATATGACTACCTGGTCGGCATGGGAGAGCCGCATCAGATCGAGATCCGTCTCGACGGCGCGTTGCTCAAGCGTATTTCCGTGGGCGGCGAAGCAAAGGGTATGACCACGCCCGAAAGCTACGGGGGCAATACCCAGGGCGGTCCGGAGTTCGAATTCTACATGCACAACGCCGACGCCACGCTCGAGGTCCGGGGTCCCGTGACTGCGGGCGAACACGTCGTCGGAATTTCGTTTTTGCGCCGCTTCTGGGAGCCCGAAGGGATTCTGCAGCCACCGCAGACCGGGTTCGCGCGGTCCACTAATGAGTACTATCACGGCAATCCGGACGTGGAATTTGTTTACATTGGCGGCCCCTATGGTCATGTCTCGCCAGGCAACCCTGCCAGCCGGCAAAAGATCTTCCTCTGTTCGCCGCGCAACACTGCGGAGGAAGAGCCCTGCGCGCGGCGCATCCTCTCAACGCTGGCCAAGCGGGCGTATCGGCGGCCGCTCACCGAGGCCGACATTCAGACTGTTCTCCGCTTCTACCGCGAGGGCCGGACCGGCGGCGATTTCGATGCCGGAATTCGCGAGGGTCTGGAGCGTATCCTGGCGGCTCCCAGTTTTCTGTTCCGCGTCGAACATCAGCCGGCGGGCCTCGCGCCCGGTGCGGTCTATGCCGTTAACGACGTCGATTTAGCCTCGCGGCTGTCTTTCTTTCTTTGGAGCAGTATTCCGGACGACCCGCTGCTCGACCTGGCTGTCGCCGGCAAGCTTCATGAGCCGGCGGTTCTCGATCAACAGGTCCGCCGCATGCTGCGGGATTCGCGCTCGGACGCGCTGGTGAACGGCTTCGTAAATCGCTGGCTCGAACTGAACAAGCTCGCCGGAGTTGTGCCCGATACCGAGCTCTATTCGGAATTCGACGAGAACCTGCGCGATGCCATGGCGCAGGAAACCCGCCTTTTTGTGAAAAACGAGCTGCGGGAAGACCACAGCGTGGCCAGCCTGCTCACGGCCAACTATACGTACCTGAACGAGCGGCTCGCCAAGCACTACGGGATTCCAGATATTTATGGAAGCCATTTCCGGCGTGTGACGCTCCCTGAAGGCGTCCGCGGGGGGCTGCTGGGGCAGGCGAGCGTACTCACAGTAACCTCGTATCCGAACCGCACGTCGGTAGCGATCCGCGGCCGCTGGCTACTGGCCAACATTCTGGGCTCCCCGCCCCCAGCGCCGCCAGCCAATATTCCGCCATTGCCTGAGGCGGCGGCCAACGGCGGGCCAAAGTCGCTTCGCGAGCGGATGAGCATTCACCGGCAGAACGCCGTCTGCGCCGGTTGCCACCGCCGGATGGATCCGCTGGGATTTGCGCTCGAAAATTTCGACGCCGATGGCAAATGGCGTAAAGAAGCCGACGGAGTACCCGTGGATGCGAGCGCGGCCCTGCCTGACGGCACACAGTTCGACGGCGTCATCGGTCTGCGCGAACTTCTTGCGAGCCACCAGGAAGATTTCGCACGCACGTTGACCGAAAAGTTGATAGCGTACGCATTGGGGCGCGGCGTAGAGTATACGGACGAGCCCACAGTACGGGGGATTGCCCGCGATGCCGGCGTGAACGGCTATCGCTGGTCATCGGTCCTCGCCGGAATTGCGAAGAGTGCCCCGTTCCGTACAGCCGCTGCGGGCGGCGAACCGCCAAAGATTGCACGAAAGTAATTGAGGAGAATGCGCAGATGATCATCACCCGGAAAGCCATTTCGCGCCGCACGATTCTTCGCGGCCTCGGCTCAGTACTGGCTTTGCCCCTGCTAGACAGCATGACGCCCGCGTTCGCCGCGACGCAAAAGACCGCTGTCAATCGCTTTGGCGTGGTCTACGTGCCGAACGGCATGATCATGGAGAATTACCTGCCCAAAGCCGAAGGCGCCGCCTGGGAACTTACGCCGACCCTGCAGGCACTGCAGCCGTTCCGCGATCAGTTGCTGATTCTGAGCGGTCTGAACAGCCTCGCCTCCCCGGGGCGTCCCGGTGGCGCTCACGCCAAAGCCACCACGCGATTCTTGACGGACGTGTCGCCACCCACCAGTGAAACGTGGCTCGACGCCGGTATTTCGATGGATCAGATCCTCGCCAATGAGATTGGAAAGCGTACGCAGGTGGCGTCGCTCGAACTCGCGATTGAATCGGGAGAAACGGCCGGTGCGTGCGACACGGGTTTCGCCTGCCCCTACACCAACACGATTTGCTGGAAGAGCGCCAACACTCCGCTTGCAACCGAGAATAATCCGCGCGTAGTCTTCGAACGCCTTTTCGGCGACAGTGGCAGCACGGACGCGAAGACTCGTCTCACGCGCCTGCACCAGCAGCGCAGCGTGCTTGATTCAGTGGGCGAAGAGCTGAAGAGGCTCGAAGGAACGCTGCCTTCGGGCGATCGCACCAAACTGACGGAATACTTCGATGCCGTTCGCGACATTGAACAGCGGATTCAGATCGCTGAGGAGCAAAACAACCGCGACCTGCCGGTGGTGGCTCATCCCGCGGGCATCCCCGCGAATTGGGAAGATCACGTCCGATTGATGTTCGACCTCGAAACGATTGCGTTTCAATGTGACCTGACCCGCGTCATTACCATGATGATCGGGCACGAACACAGCGGCATGACGTATCCGCAGATCGGCGTGCCGGACGCGCATCATCCGATTTCGCACCACCAGAAGGAGCCGGAAAAAATCGCGAAGGTGGCCAAAATCAATCAATATCACATGAAAATGTTCGCGTATTTCCTGGACAAGCTGCGCGCCACGCCGGATGGCGACGGAACCCTGCTTGACCACATGACGCTGATGTATGGAGCCGGCATCGCCGACAGTAACGCTCATTCGGTCTACAACATTCCGATCATGCTGGCCGGCGGCGGGGCCGGAAATCTCAAGGGCGGACGGCACATCCCTTTCAAAGACATGCCATTGGCGAATCTGCACCTCACGCTGCTCGATCAGTTTGGAGTTCACTGGGATCGTCTGGGAGACAGCACGGGGCCAATCGATAGCCGGATTTTGTCGCTCGCCTGATTGAGATGCGCCTTCCGCCGAAATACTCGACTGCGGTCTGCGGCCTGGTGCTCTGCGGGATGGGCACAGCCGCGTCAGAGAACACGAAGCTCATCGATGCCGCCAGGGAAGACGACCTGGGCGCCGTGAAGGTGTTGCTGAACCAGCATGCGCCAGTCAATGCAGCTCAGGCCGACGGTTCCACCGCGCTGCACTGGGCGGCCCACCGGGATGATCTGGCACTGGCCGATCTGTTGCTTCGCAACGGCGCCAACGCCAACGCCAAAAACGACAACGGTGCCTCCGCTTTGTATCTCGCCTGCACCAACCGGAGCGCCCCCATGGTGGAGCGCCTGCTCGCAGCGGGAGCCGACGCTAACGCCACCCTGCCGAATGGCGAGACGGTACTGATGAATTGTGCGCGGACCGGAGAGGTCAAAACCGTGAAAGCGCTGCTGGCGCACGGAGCCCGCGTGAATGCCCGCGAGCAAGCGCACCAGCAGACCGCACTGATGTGGGCTGCGGCCGAAAAACACCCGGATGTAGTCGCTCTGCTGGTGGAGTTCGGCGCCGATGTGCGCGCACGATCGCTCGTGTACACGCAAACCGTGGTGGATGAGAACACGCAGCGCTCGGGCCGTGAAAAACTGAACTACGACGTCAAGCGCGGCGGCGCGACTCCCCTGCTCTTCTCGGCGCGGGTGGGAGATGTGGAATCCGCGCGAATTCTGCTCGCCCACGGGGCCGATGCGAATGACCGGCAGCCGGACGGGTTGACCGCTGTGTCGCTCGCGGCTTACAGCGGACACCAACCGGTTGCAATGCTGCTGCTCGACAAAGGTGCGGACCCGAACGCGGCCGAGATCGGATACACGGCCCTGCACGCCGCCGTATTGAGGAGCGAAGTCGATCTGGTGAAAGCTCTGCTCGCACACGGGGCCAACCCCAACGTGAAACTCACCAAAGGCACGCCGATACGCCGCGAAACCACGGATTACAACCTGCCGAAGACGCTGCTCGGCGCGACGCCCTACCTGCTGGCCGCCAAATTTTGCGAACCCGCCATCATGCAGGCGCTCGCCGCCGGTGGAGCGGACCTCAAAATCGCGATGCCCAACGGCGCGACTGCACTGATGCTCGCCGCGGGATCGGGCTCGTCAGGGAACGCAAGCCGCCGCGGGATACTGACGATCGATTTCGCCAAACCAGAGCCGGAGAGCGGGGTTCTCGAAGCAGTGAAAATGGCGGTGCGCCTGGGAGCCGACGTAAATGCCGCTAATCCGGCGGGCGATACGGCGTTGCATACAGCGGCGTCGCAGGGGCAGAATTCCGTGGTGCGGTTCCTGGTCGCCAGCGGAGCCCGGCTGGACATTGAGAACAAGCGGGGACAGACGCCGCTCGCGGCCGCCCTCGAAGGCAATCGCCGGTTCCGGCCTGCCGACGACGCGGGTGTGGACACGAAGGCACCGCCACGGCGTGCCGAAGGCCGCGATAGTACCGCGGCCCTGTTACGGGAACTCGCAGCGGCTCAACAAAGCAAGTAAAATGCAGGGGACGTAGTCGCCTGCATTTCGATCGCGCGACCCCAACGTCAGAATGACAGCCTCGCCACCACCAGCATATTCCTCGCGGTGCCCGCGGCGATGTTATTGACATTCATGAATCCGAACCCACCAGTCAGCAGGCCGTTCGAATTGCGAGTCGGGCTGGTGATGGGATTCCCTACGCCGGTATTCGGAAACACGATCCGGTTGAACGGGTTATACATCTCCATACGCAATTCAAAGAACCGCGCCGTATGCTGGTCCGACAGCACGAATCGCCGCCCCAGCCCGATATCCTCCTGCGGCGCGCGCCGCTGGCGGAAGTCGGCATAACGCGGAGCGCCACAACCGAAGGTCGCGGTGGGACCGCACTCCGCCCAGGCGGCGGGATTGAGGATCAGTTGTTTCGTGGGATCGACCTTACTGTTCGGATCCACCAGATAAAGCGGCTGTCCCGAAACCCGCGTCATGTATTGCACCGGTGCTCCGGCGAGGTATGTGCCAAGGTTGTTGTTCGAGCCCGGCGCTGTAATCAATGCGCCGCTCTGATAGCGCAGAACTCCGCTGACCTGCCAATCGCTGAAAACCTGTTTGGTGATCCGGTGGCTCCCGAGGAATCCGGACTGCAGATGAGGGGTCTGGTAGACCAGATTCAATGAAAGCGCCTGCGGGATGCTGTTGACGTCGAGAGCCTTCTGCGTGCTCAGGTCCGCCCAGTTATTGAAATTGCCGGTTCGGGTAAGAGACTTCGCCCAGGTGTACGTGCCCAGGGCCGTGATGTTATATTTCAGCCGCGCATTCAGCTTCATCTGCAACGAGTCGTACCAGGAGTCGCCGTTAGAGCCCCCGGGGTTGATGGTTCCGTACTGCGGGAAGGGCCGGAGCGCATTAGTGACGGTCGTGCTCGGCGGATAACTGGCGAAGGGCAGGGCGAAGCCGGCGGTCTTTGCGGCCGCCGATCCAATCTGTGAATTCAGGAGGGTCAGACTGGCTGGGTTCGAAAGGCTCAGACCATGCGCACTCAGGATCGCCGGAGTCACGGAGTTGAATTGGTAGATGTTGCCTCCAAGCCACGCGCCGCGGTTACCCACCCAGGCGGCTTCAAGCGTCAGACCCCCGATGACTTCCCGCTGCACAGCGATGTTGTACTGGCTGACGCGCGGCGGACGGCCCGAGGCCGGGTCATAAAATGCGGGAGTGTTGAGGTTACTCAGACCCGTGACGGGATTCGTCGTGGGGAGCGCTCCCGGCAGGTGCAACGTCGCGGCGAAAAGGGAGGTGTTGGCCGATATTCCCCCCTGTAGACCGCCCGGAAGCGCGGAGGCGCCAGCCCGCGGCGACGAAAAGGAGATCGTGTCATAGCCGGTACCCGCGCCAGGCGATTGAGGCGCGCTGGCCAGAAACGTGGAAGGCGCGCCGAAGAAGAAGCCCCAGCCCGCTCTCAGCACCGTCTTCTGGTTCACCTGATAGGCCACGCCCAGACGGGGACCGAAGCCGAATTTATACAGATTCAGGAAGTTGTCGCAATTGCAGGTACCCGCCCCAAAACCCTGGTAGAGCACCGCTCCGGGCAGATTTCCAGCGCTCGGGTTAGGAGTGGTTGGCGAGAATGAGCTGACGCGGTTCCGGTCTTCCCGCGGCGGATTCTGCAGATCGTAACGGAGGCCGATGTCAAGCGTGAGCTTTCGCGTAACTTTCCAGTTATCCTGGGCGTAGACCCCAACCGACCGGTCGTGCCAGTTCACACTGGTGCAGGGAGCCAGACTGGCTGAGTTCGGCAAACCGAGAAGGAAGCTGGCATAGCCCAGCCCGGAATTTCCGTTGGTGGTCGCGAGCGTCACGCCTCCCGCTCCCAGGGGTTGACTGGTCTGTGCGCCGGAGAACCCAAACACGCCCCAGCCTCCCTGGCATTGGTTGAAACCTTCCATTCGCGTCTGACCGCTGACGCCGAATTTGTAGGAGTGCGACCCTTTGATCCAGCTGAGCGCGGCCGAAGAACTAAACTCCCCGGTATTGACGAACTGATTGTAGTTGGAGCCAACATTCAACGCCATACCGCCCAGGGGAGCACCGCTCGGCGAGGAATTGCCGGTGCCGGTGATCTGCGGAAATCCTGGGTAGATGGTGCCTGTCAATCCAAGCTGGGTCTGATCGAAGCCCGCCACATCCGGGAATGAAACTTTCGATACCTGCGTGTTCACATATCCCACGCCGAGGTGCAGCAACATGGAGGGCCGCAGCGTGTCGTCCACATTCACGCGCGCCGTGCTCGAAGCGCTGTGATTAAAGCCAGCCGTGGTTATGTTCGTCGGCAGACCATCTGTACTGGTTTGACC
>JBDUBZ010000134.1:0-9730 GCA_040003745.1 Terriglobia bacterium | reverse complement strand
GTGGCTGCAGCTCTCACGTGCGCCGCCATGCAGCGGTCGCCCGATGGTTACGTCGCGTTCTTCGATCCACGATTGAAGCGTTTTGTAGTCTCGGCCTCAAACTCAAAGTCCAAACCCGTCGGCATGCTGCTTTGATGGGTCCACAATTCCCGGAAGGTACCCGTGCCCTTTATCGCCAGCGTTGAAATCGATCAGCGGCAGAATTTTATCCAGCAGGCCGATACGCTGCGGGAGATGGTGGGGGCCTCGCGCATGATCGGATTTTCGGTCCGGCAGGCCAGGGAGGATTTGAAAGGCTTCCGCGGAGTTACGCTGTTCTGGCCGGTTTCGGGTGTTCTGCGTTTTTATGCGGAGGACCACGCAAAACTGGGCGGATTTCTGGTGCGCTATCGCCGATCTCTCGAAGCCGTGTCGCTTGGCTGCTCAATCGCGGTGCTCCCGACCACGGGCGACCTGGACCACGATCTGACCGAACTCGAAGGCCGCATTCGCGCGCGGAAAGACGCCAACGCGTCGCCGGTCCCGATTCCCTCGACGCCGTTCTTCGCTCCGTGTTCAATCCTGCCGCAACTACCGGCGACAGACTGGAATCCGGGTGCGAAGGAAGTCGAGCGCCGGTTACGAAGCTGGCAGGCCATCGAGAGGGAAAGCGCCCGAAACGAGGCACTGGAAGATTCGGAGTCTCCGGTCCACATCCCGAGGCGGCGTCTGGCGCAAATAGATCAGCTGGTCGCGGCAGGCGACTCGCGTTCTTATATCGGATTTATCAAGGGGGATGTGGACGGACTGGGAAAACTGCTGACCACTCTGAAGTTTGAGAAGCTGGCGAAGGAGTTCCCGGATCTCTCTAAGCGGGTTGCCCCCGGCCTGCCTCCGGCGGCCGCCGCGGCTCTGGTTTTCACAGAGGAACTTCAGTCCGTGCTTGAGCTCGCCGTGGCCGAGGCTTATCGAAATGTTCCGGCGGAAAAGCGCCCCCCCAACCAGCCACTGCCGTACCGCCACCTCCTGATTGCGGGTGACGACCTCTTTATTATTGCGAGGCGCGATATCGCACTTACGATGGCTCACGATATCGAGGCCAGTTTCTCCCGGCTTGGCTACAAAAGCTCTGTCATCCAGGCCGCGCTTCGGTGCGCCGGTGCTCCCCGGCTGTCCATCAGCCTCGGGGTTTTATTCGCGAAGTACGGTTATCCGTTTGACGCCTCGTTCGATCTGGCGGAAGATCTGTTGCGGTCGGCAAAAAGCGACGGCCGCGTTCCGACCGAGAACGCCGAAGGAGGCATCGACTTCCACTGGCTGGGCGACTCGGGGCGCCCGCGCCTCACCGCTATCCGCCGGTCTCAGTTCTTCTACCTTGACGACTCCGGCGACGAAATGCACCTGACCACTCTGCCCTGGGCGTGTTCCGGGGCAAAAGCGTATCTCGATGCCGCCGACGTTCTTCGCGGGGTGCCGCGCCGCAAACTAAAACAACTGGATGAGATCACCCGGCTGGGGCGCGAATTGTCGGATCTGGCCTATCTGGCGTGGCGCCAGGGTCTGCAGGGTCAGGAGAAAGGGGTCGATACCGCGCTTGGGCTGATTCACTGGCCCGGGGTTCCGGAGGGCGGGAAACCGAGCCTCTGGCGCCCGTCTCAAAGCACAAAGCGACGCGGATGGGAAACCTGTTTCAACGACCTGGTTCAACTGACGGAGGTAATGGATTCGTGACCACCTTTCAGATTACCGGAACTCTGCACTTTACGGGATCTTTCCACATCGGCACAGGCCTGAGCGGCCGCGGGGTGGATCGGACGATCCGGCGCCGGAGTGAGCGCATTCGCAAAATTGGCGATTCGCAATCGGGGGATGAGTTCGAAAGTGACACGGACGAAACGGACGCGGCGGCGGATTATCGCGAAGTTCCCGAGATCGCAGGCGATGCGATCAAAGGCGCGATTCGGGGGTCGGCCGAACGCATTGTGCGCTGGCTGGTCCCTCCCGGGAGGGCGAAGGAGATGCAGGAGGAGACAGGCGATTCCAGGCCTAAGCACCCCGCACTGAGGCGTATCTTCGCCTGGCAGTCGCTGCTGGGACCGGGCACGCCGTCGGTTCCCTCGTACCGATTCGGGGCGCCGAAGTACGTGGCCGGCGGAATGATCTCCGATATCGCATCCACCGCTGTTGGTCCCGACGGGATTGCCAAGGCGCGAACGCTTCGGGTCATCGAGCTGTGCTCGGCGGGCGCTTCCTTCAGTTTCAGTATCGATGGCAAAGCGGGCGAATGGGACAAGCCCGAGTCGCGTGATTCTCTCGACCTGATCCTGTTGGCGGCCTCCATTCAGGCAACCAGCCATATCGGAGGCAAGAAGGGTAACGGGCTGGGTGAAACCCATTTTTACGGCCTCAGTATTTCTCCTGGTAAAGAACCACTAGTTACGGTGGAGTCGCTTGAGCGGCTGCGGGACGGTCTTGTTGCGGAGCTGCCAAATGTCTGATTACCGGATTGAGATCGCCTTCGCCGAGCCGTTCTTCTGCGGCTCGAAACACGCGGAATCAAATGAAATGGTGTCACTCGAGTTCATCCCCGGCACTACACTTCGCGGCAGCCTCGCGAGTGAACTCTTTCAGGCCGGCAAGGGGCAACTGGTCCCCGAATGGTTTTCGCGCACGGGGCCATGCTGGACGCCGGGTTTGCCCACGCCGGGCCAGAAACTACGGGAGGAGTTCGGTGAAGACGCTTTTGTGGTTCCGATGCCGCTGAGCTTTCTGCGCGAGAAGAGCGACGACGAGCCGTTCGAGGAATCGGGAGTGGTGAATTCGCTGCTCGTCCCCATTCCGCGGAATGAGGAAGAGTATGCGAGCCTCGCCGGCGCCGCTCCGAGCATCGAGGCTCCCAAGACATTTCAGTGGACGCGGGTCGGCGAGAAATGGCTCCTTGTCGCGGGGCGCCGGCCGGCGGCCGCTTTCGCCCCAGGGCGAACCGCGTCTATGCATGCCGGCTTGCACTACGCGCGCCAGGCAAATCGGGATCAGGCGTTATTTTCGCGGAGCGCTGTCGATTTCAGCACGGGTTTCCTGGCATGGGTCCGGGAGCATCCGGGCAGGGATCTGCCGATCTCGGCAACGCTCGGTAAGCGCCGCTCCGCGGGCAACGGTCTTGCTTCGCTCACGTGGACTGAAGGCGGTTTTCCATGGCTGGGGCACGGAGTTGGAAATGACGGAAAGGTCAACATCCAGCTCATCTCCGACGCGATTGTGACGGACGACCGGGGCAACTGTCTGGCGGGACTCGACAGCGCTGCATGGTCGCGGGCCATCGGAGCACCTACGAAGGTGATCAGCGCGGCGAGCGCTTCCCGGCGAATTCGCGCCTGGTCGGTGTCCCGGGGTCTTCCGGGATCGCATATGGTGGCGATTGCGGCTGGCTCGGCGTATCGCCTGGAAGCGGCATCCGATCCGGTGGCCTGGAGTGCGGCTGTCAATGCGCTGGCGGAGAAGGGTCTCGGGTGTCTGCATCATGAGGGCTTCGGATGGATTTCCATCAATCCTTCCTGGCTGAACGACGGGTTTGTGCCGCCCAGAAAGGCAGCCAAAAGGCAGAGGGATCCGAAGCCGATGCCATGGCCCGGCCTCGAAAACGTTGGGTCAGACCTGGTACAAGCAGCGCTGGCCTTCGCGCGGGACATGAAGATCGCAAAGGGCGACGACAATTCAGAGAAGGCGAAGGCGGCCGCAAAGGCCACCGCCAAAAAATTCGGGGCGCTGGCCGCTTATGCGAGCCGCGTTGAAAAGGTGGCGGATGTCACGACCTATTTGAAGGGCCTTGCGGAGCGCGAGTCGGCTCACGGGTGGAATAAGATTCACGGCCTGGCGGGCCCCTGGCTGGAGAAGGCAGCATCCATCGAACTGGCGCGCTTTTTTCTGAGCGCGGTGGAGACTTACCATGGCTGAAGTTAACCGGGCTGAAGATGTTCGGCCGCCCGATTCGTACCTGCCCTACCTGCTCGAGATTTCCGGGGAACTCGATGTGACCGATTTTCATGTGGGCTCGGGAGCAAAGCTTTCGCTCGCGACGGACGCCCCGGTGCTGCGAGATTTCGCCGGCCTTCCTTATCTGCCGGCAAGTTCGCTGCGCGGCATCCTTCGCGCCCACGTGGAGCGGGAAGCGGCTTTTCTGGTACAGGAGCCTCTGAAGCGCTGTGCGGCGCTTTTTGGCGAGACACCCAGCCGGACGGACGACACCATCTCGCGCGCGGGACGCCTGCGGATTTTTGACGCAGCGCCCCCTGAGCGCCTCGGCAGGCATTCGGAGGTGCGCGACCACGTCAAGATCGACCAGAAGTATGGCGCTGCCTCGGATACAGGCAAATTCGATCAGGAGGTTGCTTCTTCGGCCACCATGCGTTTCAGGCTGGTGTATGAAGGCGACTCGGCCGACGACCGGGAACTCGGGCTGGTGGGCGAAATGATTCGCGCGCTGGAAGCGGGCGAATTATCCTGCGGCGCGAAGGGCGGCCTGGGGTATGGACGGTTGACGCTGACGGGGACCGGATACGCGGATTTCGACCGGCGCTCCCCCGAGGCGCTCGCGGCCTGGCTCGGGGCGCGCACGGGCAAGGCGACTCCCGCGATTCGGAAAACCTTCGCATGGCACGGCCCCGACGCGCCCCCGGGGACCGAATCGGAATCGGCTCAATCGCGCCTGGATCTCGAGATCCGCATTCAATTCGAAGGCCCGGTGCTGGTGCGGGCGCCGATTCCCCCCGCGGCTTCGCTCAAAGAATTCGACGCACTGGACCGCCACAAGGATGTGGAGAAGGGTCTGGTAACGGCGGACCAGACGTTCGTTCGCACCGGGGATGCAGAGACGGCGCGGTATTATCTTCCCGCCTCATCCCTGCGCGGAGTGCTGCGGCATCAGACTTATCGGATCGCAGCCACCATGCTGGGCGCCGGCGGTGAAGCGCTGGTGACAGAGCTTTTCGGCGACGTGGCCGGGGGGCGGGCCGTGAAAGGGCGCATCGAAATCTGCGAAGGGCGGCTGGCGGGCGAAGCGAGACCGGTTTACCTCGATCACGTCGCCATCGATCGTCTAACGGGATTCGCGGCCGACAGCAAGAAGTTTTCCACGTGCGGTCTGGAAAGCCCCGCGTTTACGACCAGCATCCGGCTGCGCTTCGATGCCCGGCAGGACCGCGGTGGTGAGGAACACGCCAGGCCCGGGCTGCGCGCGCTCGCGCTGGCGGCGTTTGCGATCCGCGACTGGATGGAGGGGATGCTTTGGTGCGGCGGCGCTACGTCCCGGGGGTATGGGTACATGAAATCCGTCACGATCACCAAAAGCACTCTCGACTGGGCGGTGCAGGGGGAAGACGCGGTGCCGGACGATTTTCTGCCAGACGCCGCCCGGAACCCGCGGCCCGGTCATTCGGTCGTTTCCCGTGAGGGGCCGATCCCGTGGGATTCGTGGCTCTGGTCTCTGGCGAGCGCCGCGTGGCGGGCGGGTCTTCCGAAGAAAGGGGATGGCCAATGAGCGAAAACCAGACGAAGGATGGCCAAGGCGAGTTAGGAAGACTGCTCATTCAGCCTTCGGAGAACGAGGCGGACATTCAAACCTGGCGCGGGCGGGTTGGCGCTCCCGGATGGGTTCTGCTGCAGTCTTATACGCGGGTGTCGTTTCGAGAGCTGGACTCCAGCGGCGCGCTGCCCCCCGATCTTCCTCCGTTAGGCGAAGAATTCGCGGGGAGCATTTTTGGCCCGAAGGCCGAGATCCGGTGGACGCGGGGGAATGGCTCGGTGTCCGTGCTGCTGTTTGAGGATGCCAATTCGTTCGATGGTCCGGAATCCGGGGGCAAGCCGGTGTCGGTACTTCCGCGCGACTATTTCGGTCTTGGCTACTGGTCAAAGCAGAAGGGATTCTGGGAGCCCAAGCTTCCCGAAGCCAGCGTCGCCTATCCGCCGGCGCCGGCGGTGGCTGACGACCGGCCGCGGTTTCGCGTACACGAGTACCGGTCGCTGGAAAACCTGGAGATGTTTGAAGCCCTCGTCAACAAACCCGCGCTCATTGCCTGGAGGCTGGTGAGCTTTTCGGCGGGAAGGAGCTGAACAATATGGCCCATGAGATTAAGAAGGTCACGCCGGATAACGTCGATTTCGACCCGCCGCTGCCGGGAGACAACCCGCGCCGACGCCTTCCGGTAAAGAGCTTTGGGGTGACCGATAAGGCCCTCGGTCTGGTGGAGGGGAACCAGTTTCAGCGGGGGGTTCCGACGTATGAAGTCACGAGCTTTGGCCCGGCTCTGCGGCCGGAGACGGGGCCCGTTCCTTCGATCGACCGCAACCCTTATAACTTTGTGGCCTTCGCAGGTTCGCAGCCGTGGCCCGCTTCGGCAGACCCCGCGGGTCACGATCTGCTCAAAGACTTTAACGGCTTTCTGGAATTCGAGGCGGAAGCTTTGACTCCGTGTTTTGTGCCGGCGGGATTCCCGTATGCTCCGGGCAATCAGGGGCCGGGGGGACGGAATTACTCACAGGAGGATCTGCGCTCCATCGACCGTAAGTTCTGCACGATGAGAAACGGGGATGGTGTGGAGTGTTATGCGATTCCGGGGGCTTCCTTCAAAGGCGCGCTGCGCTCCGCTGTGGAGGCGCTGACGAACAGCCGGATGGGCGTGGCGGATGAGAGTTATGCGGTAAACCCCGTGTACCGGCGGCGCGTTTTCACCTGCGGCGAACTGAAGCGGGCCGGTAACGACTGGGAAGTCCATGAGCTGCTGCCCTCTCGTTCGGGCTATGGCGCCGTCCCTCTCGATAACGAAGCCGGACTGCTGGCGCATCTGCGGGCCGGCAAGCCGCTCCAGCGCAGCTTCGACCGCGGGAGCGCGATCTTTAAGCTGTCCGGCAGTCTGGTGGCGGCGTACCAGAAAAACATCCTTGAGCACCCCCATTATGAGGAGCATTACAAGGATTACTCAAAGGAATATTTGCCGCTCTCCGCCGACTGGCGGAAAGAACTGGCCAACGTGAAGGTGGACGACCTTATCTATTGCGCGGTGGATCCGGGCACGCGGCAGGTGGTGAATTTCGGCAAGAATGTGAACTATCTGTGGCCCGCTGTCCGGTCGCTGAAAGATCTCTGCGGAGCGTTCTGGCCGCGGGAGAAGCCGAGTCTCGAAGGGTGCAAGGACCCCGATCCCAACAAGGCGACCGACCCGGCCGATGCCGCGGAACATCTGTTCGGCTTCACGTCCGAGCACCGGGATGGCCGCAAGCCCTTTCGCGGGCTTCTCAGCTTCGAAACGCTGTGGGGACCGGAGACTTCCTCACGCGAGACCCAGCCCGTGGAACTGGCTCCGTTGACGTCGCCCGCCTCGCGCGGGAAGTCGCGGCCACTCTATCTGGCGCCCCGCACGGATGGAACGTGCGCGAGTTTCGACGACCCCGGCGTACAGGTGCGGGGCCGGAAGTTTTATTGGCACCAGCCCGCACCGAATGCCGGGATCTGGCCGAAACACACCTTTGCCGGGACGGCGCCGCTCGATAAGCAGTTCCGCCAGACGGTGGTGAAACAATGTCCACCGCCGGTGAAAGCCCTTGGGGCCGGCACAAAGTTCAGGGGCCGTATTCATCTCTCAAATGTGTCGGCGCATGAGCTGGGGGCGCTACTCTTTGCCCTTCAGGGAGACGGCTCTTTTGACCCCGCGTTCCACCTGGGCAAGGCGAAGGCGCGCGGTCTGGGCAGTTTCAGGATCCGGGTTACGCGGCTGGCGGCTTTCGCTCCGGCGGACCGCTATGCCAGCCTTGCGGGCGGGACGGTTATGCGAAACCTGCTGCCGGTGATGCCCAGGCTGATTTCCGCCTTTCAGATGTGGTGCGCTGTCAATGCAAGGATGGCCGCAGGTTCACCGCTTTCATCGCATGCACATATCCGGGATTTCATCCAGCTCCATACCTGGCCGGGATCGACTTCGTTCCGGTATTATCCGGTAAACTTCAGCCAGTACAGCTGGCTGCCGAACGATAACGACCCGGCCGGGGAGCCGAAGCCGCCACGGAGGCGGCCGCCCGCGATGAGCCGGGCCCGGGATCTCACGCCATAAGTCCCACGAACTCTCGCATGCATGACATCTTTTCAAGATCTATGGGCGCCGACGCGGAGCGGGAATGCCGCTGAACGGGGCCAAAGGATGCGGCTAAAGCGCTAAAGCCATCGCGCATGATCTTCCAAAAACAGACCGAACAGATCAGGCGAGTATGGGCCAGATCGGACTCCGGATCGTATCTGGAGGACTCGCTGCTGATGCGCACACTAATCACGGCGGTAATTGCCAGCGGGCTTCTGTCGCTATCCAGCCTGAAAGAGATCGCCGGCAAGGAAAGCAGCTGGCGCCGAAACTTCATGGACCTGTATGTGCCCGGGTGGCTGGGCTGCCTGCTGCTGATTCTTTACCTGGACAGGACGCCTCACTACTGGACGGGGTGGGTCGCGGCTTACCGGGTGGCGGAACTGGTCCACTACAGGATTTACTTTCTGCTTGTCAAAGGATGGGACGAGCCATGGTTATCGAAACAGCTCCGCCGGTCTCTGATGCTGGCACTGCTGACAGCCGTTCAAATCGTGATCGCTTACGCGATCCTGTTCCGAACGTTTGCACGCATCGGACCGCCTGAAACGCAATTTTCCGACATCCATGTGCTGTCCCGATCACAGAGTATTTATTTCAGTGCCATCACGTTTACGACAGCGGGTTTTGGCGACATGGTCCCGCTGGACGGCCCGAGCCAAATGTTAATTGTGACAGAACTGGCTGCGGGATTTATAACTCTGGTTGTGTTAGTTCCTCTCGTATTGGCAGGGTTTGCGACTGGTCTGCATCGAAACGAACCAGAGCGCAGCCGCCCCGACTAAATCGCCGCCCGACGGTTTCAATCCCGGCCGTGTTTGAGGAAAAGTGAAATACCTGGTTGAGCGTTTCAATCGCGCCTTCGCGAATCTGGCCAGTTAGCCAAAAAGTGTGGAGGCCGCTTGCCGGCTGATCTCCGAGGTTTCAATCGCGCCTTCGCGAATCTGGCCAATTAGCCTCTTGATATCACGCTCAATCACGCAATTGATGTGGAAGTTTCAATCGCGCCTTCGCGAATCTGGCCAGTTAGCCGCTGGCAGCAACACTTGGCACATTGACGTTCCGGAAAAGTACGTTTCAATCGCGCCTTCGCGAATCTGGCCAGTTAGCCCCCGCATAACACAGAGAGGAAATCATGACACCATCGGGTTTCAATCGCGCCTTCGCGAATCTGGCCAGTTAGCCGGGTTCGAACTGGGTGCCAGCGGTGGGCCGGCCGTTTTTCGTTTCAATCGCGCCTTCGCGAATCTGGCCAGTTAGCCGGAGCCGGCTGGATCCTGTGCAGGATCATGTCCCTGTGGCGTTTCAATCGCGCCTTCGCGAATCTGGCCAGTTAGCCACGATTAAGAGGATTTTTGTTTTGGGCGGTGATGAGTTTCAATCGCGCCTTCGCGAATCTGGCCAGTTAGCCAAAATTCGGCCGATGACAGTAGTTGTTACTGGTGGGGACGTTTCAATCGCGCCTTCGCGAATCTGGCCAGTTAGCCAAGAAGTTTCAGTGACAGGGTTCTTGATGTCGAACGGAGTTTCAATCGCGCCTTCGCGAATCTGGCCAGTTAGCCGAAGACCGGATGTGTCCGATCTTCATCCTGTCGAATGCGTTTCAATCGCGCCTTCGCGAATCT
>JBDUBZ010000133.1:0-9759 GCA_040003745.1 Terriglobia bacterium | reverse complement strand
ATGGTCCCTTCGAGATCATTTCTCGCGGCCGTGGCGGACCATTGCTCGTCGAGAGACTGTATCGCCGACGCATCGGAGGCACGGCTGTCACCAGTCACAGACGGGGCGCACGACACCGCAACGAAGGCGGACGGGATGAGGACGAGCAGAAGCGCAGTTCGCATTTGCATTTTCACTGGCCAGACTCCTTGTTCCCATTTTCGGCGATACCCGGCCGCGTCCAAATGGCCCTGAGACGAGCAATCAAACCGTCTCCAGCCGCCGGCCGGGGACCTCGCACCGCTTGTCGATTCTGTGCCCATGCCCCTCAGCCTGAGCGGGAGTGGGTACAGCCTAACCGCCCAGCGCCGTGACCAGCTTCGAACCGTCCGCGACGCCCAGGCCGGTACAGGCATCCCAACCCCTGCGCGCTGTGTACTTGCCTTTCAAAGTTCCAAAAACGTCGTTATTGCCCGACGTGATGTCACGGAAAGCGGACGACGCCGCACCATAAAGCAGGGGGTTGATAAACCCGGCGGTCTTGCCGAAGCGGGCTGTCAGGCGCTGATTGATCCGGGCGAGCAGCGCCGCCATCAACGGAGCAACCGCGCTGGTCCCTCCAAAGACTGCCCCTTTGCCATTCAGGATGACCTGATAGCCGGTGGCCGGGTCCGCATCGCCGGAGACATCGGGCACACCCCGTCCCTTTTTGCCCTTCGGGTTTTTGGGAAC
Organism: Terriglobia bacterium; assembly: GCA_040003745.1. Lineage (GTDB taxonomy): Bacteria > Acidobacteriota > Terriglobia > Bryobacterales > Bryobacteraceae > BOG-234. The sequence goes on along the minus strand of JBDUBZ010000133.1, from coordinate 9,048 downwards.
TTTTGAGGCGGTCTGCCAGACCGGCAGCGGGATAATGTTGCTTACGCCGCCACCGCCTGCGCCGCCGCGCTGCCCCTCATTCCAGACCACCTCGCTCTGAATGGTTGTGCCTGTGCCGGTCAGTTTCGTGCCTCCGCAGGCGAGCACGAGCGGGCTCGAAGAAGGGAAGTCCACGTGGGGCTTGCCGTCCCAGCCGCTCTTGTCCATGTCCGGCGACCCATTGTCACCGGAGGCGCAGCACACCGTGAGGCCCATCGCCGCGGCTTCCTGAAAGGCTTCGTTCATGCCGTCGATAAATTGCTGCGGAATCTGTCCGGAGGGATCTTCGGGTCCGCCCCAGCTGATCGAAATAATCGATGGCTTATGAATATTGTCATGAGCGGCGGCTTTAATGGCGTCAATAAAACCCTGGGTTGTGTTGGGCGCGAAATAAACCGCGATGGTGGCGCCAGGCGCTGCGGCTCCCGCTACTTCAATGTCGAGAACGACTTCGCCATCGGCAGCCGAAAACCCGGGCATGTTCTTTCCGCCATCCACGCCGATGGAAACCACTTGCGGCGCGGGAATATTTACCTTCCTGAAAAACGCCGCGATGTCGGCCGCCGTGAAGCCTGTGCCCGTGATGTTGCCTTTCTGGTCCTGATCGTTCAACTCGATCAGCGCAATGCATTGGCCCGTACCCGAAAGGCCGGCCGGAAAATTGTAGAGCTTAGCAATGTCCGGCACGGCCAGGGAGCCATCGGAAGCATTCCTCGGCTGCGCGCCCGCGCCCTGTGCCCGTTGACGAAAATGCGGCGTGGCAACGGGGCGATTGTCGAGGCCATGCACGCCCACAATAATGCCTTTCAGCTCGGCTGGAATGGTGATTCCGCCAGTTCGCCCGCGAAAACTGGCGGCACCCTTTTTGAAGGTTTTAAGCTTCACGCCAAATGCGGCGTTGAAGTCGGCAATGGAGCCGCCCAGTTTAACGGTGCGCTCGGCCAGGCTCGATGCAACGATGGTGAGGTCGTGGGCGTGAGCAAACGCGCCGATTTTTGCCACATCAGCCGGGTCCGCGCCATAGGCATCAGCGAAAGCATCGCGCGAAATATACTGCCGGTCCGCGGGCATTTCAGCACCCTGGGCATCGATATCGGCGGGTTTGAGCGGGGCCTTCCTGCTGCGCAGACGCACAGTGATTTCGAGCTGGCCCTGGGGATCTGCCGCGCCGGCCGATTTGGCTCCCGCGGGCGCTGTCCGTTCGCTGCCAGGCAGCGTGACTCTACTATTCGCTTTTGCCATGTGCTTTTTCTTCCTTTGCGACCGTGCCTTTCAGACGGTGGTCAGTATACAACGAATTGCGGATGTGCCCGCGCAGCGGGTTCTTTGGCCGTCGTTTTATCAACGGGCCGATGAAGCCGCAGAAAGTAAATTGCGCCCCTCACCATTAGAATCCAGCTCAGAAACGTAATACCAGCAGGCATTCCGAGAAGGACCAGGATCCGGATCGTTTCAGCCGGCGAAATCGCAACTGTGCCCGCTACCCTCTAATAAGGGTGAACGGGTGGCAGACGAGAATCATCGTTCCTTTGTTTTTCACGACCCCAGCGGCAGACGCTGGACTCGCTTCCGGCGCGTCTCACAGACCGGCGGACTGGTCTTGGCGCTGGCGCTGGCGCTGGTCACGCTGGTCGCCTTCACGGGTCCGCAACTCAAGACTCTCGGACTGCCGGCTGCGCCGCCCGTAGTTGGCGCGGCCGATCTGCAGAGCATAATCCGGGGCCAGAAGCTCCAGAAGAACGTTCCGTTTCGCGATCCAAAAGATGGGCGGATCCGCTATGTGCGGTCCACGTCGCCGGTGCTGCACCCACGACCGGCGGCGCGAACGGCGGCGGGCGCACCTCTGGTCTGGGGGTTCTACGTGAACTGGGATCCCGGCAGTATCGTGTCTTTGCGGCTGCACCTGGGCCATCTCACGCAGCTGGTTCCCGAATGGCTGACGCTGCAGAACGGCAAAGGCGACATCGACGATCAGACGGATCAGACGGTGGTTGCGATCGCGCGCCAGGCGAATCTTCCGGTAATTGCCATGCTCACGAATTTTCGCGATGGGTGGCAGCCCGCGGATGTGCGGGCTGTGCTGGCGAACGCGGACTGGCGGCGCGATTTGATCGAGAACATCCGGGCGAATCTGGCGGAACACCACTTCGCCGGCATCAACATCGATTTCGAAGATCTGAAGACGCGCGACCGGGAACCGCTGGTGAATTTCATGCGCGAACTGGCGGCGGTGCTGCATGCAGGGGGCTATATCGTCAGCGAAGACGTGCCGCCAGACGACGATGCTTACGACATCAAGCGGCTGGCGGAGGTGAACGATTACCTGGTGCCGATGGTTTACGACGAGCATTACCAGTCGGGCGAGCCGGGGCCGGTGTCTTCGGAGACTTATTTCGAGACGCAGCTGGACCGGCTGGCGACGCTGGCGCCTCCCTCGAAGATGATTGTGGGCTTCGGCAATTATGGATACGACTGGACCATTGGCAGCCAGGGCGGCAATGAGGTCACCTTCGACGATGTGATGGCGGCGGCGAGCGGAACGCATAGCGCAATTCAGTGGGACGCGGCGGCGGAGAATCCGGTGCTGCGCTATACGGCTGGCGGTAAGCAGCATGAGGTGTGGTTCCTCGACGCGGTCACGGCGCTGAACCAGACGATTGCGGCGAGCGATGGGGATTTCAGAGGCGTGGGGTTGTGGCGTCTGGGCGGTGAGGACCCTGGGTTGTGGAAGGTGTTGCAGCCGGGTCCGGCTGCTGCAAACGTTGCCCGGCTGCCTTTGTGGCCGGATGTCGATTTCAAGGGCGCTACCCTGAACACGCTCGAAGCGGCACAGCAGGCGCCGCGGCACTACGGGACCGGTGAGCTTCTCCACGTGCGCGAGAGTCCTCACGGGGGTGCGCGAAAGGTGAAGGATCCGCCCACGAAGGATGGGGATTATTCCGAAGAGTATCTGCGGTATCCGACGCCGTTTGTGATTGAGCACAGCGGCGGCACGAGCGACAAGGTGCTGTGCCTGACCTTCGACGACGGGCCCGATGCGCGTTTCACGCCAGAGATCCTCGACATCCTGAAGGCTCATCATGTGCCCGCTACGTTTTTTGTGATTGGGCTGAATGCGGATAATAATCCGGCGTTGATCCGGCGCGAGTATGCCGAGGGGCATGAGATCGGGAACCATACGTATCTGCATCCAAATATCGCGGCGATCTCGGCCAAGCGGGTGGGGCTGGAGCTGAGCACGACGCAGAGGCTGATCGAGAATCTGCTGGGTGTCTCGACGACGCTTTTCCGTCCGCCGTATAACGCCGACAGCGAGCCGCAGACGCCGGAAGAAATTATTCCCATACAGCTCGCACAGGGGCTTGGATATACAACGGTGGCGGAGACGATTGATCCGCGCGACTGGCAGGTGGGATCGAAGGCTCAGGGAATTCTGGACGAAGTGCAAAACGAGATCGGCAACGGGAATATCATTCTGCTGCATGACGCGGGCGGCGACCGGTCGGCCACGGTGGCGGCTCTGCCAGTGCTGATCGAACGCTATACGAAGGCTGGGTACCGGTTCGTGCTGGTAGGGGATCTGGTGGGTAAGAGCCGGCCGCAGGTGATGCCCGTGCCCAGCGCGGAAGAGATGCGGCTGGCGCGGATCGAGGGGCGGGCGTTTGGTCTGGAGGCGCTCTTCTTCCAGGTGCTGGGGGTGCTGTTTCTAAGCGCGATTTATCTGACACTGGCCCGGTCGCTGGCTTTTGGCGTTCTGGCGGTGATGCAGAAGCGGCGTGAGAACAGGGCTCACTACGATACGGGGTTCCGTCCACCGGTGTCGGTGATAGTGGCCGCGTATAACGAGGAGACGGTCATCACGCGAACCATCGAAGCGCTGCTGAGCAATGGCTATAGCGATATGGAGATTGTGGTGGTTGACGATGGCTCGCGGGACGGGACTTTGCAGGTACTGCGGGATGCTTTTTCGAGTCATCCGCAGGTTCGGATATTGACGCAGCCGAACAGTGGTAAATCCGCCGCCCTGAATCATGCGATTGCACATGCGAAGAACGATGTGCTGATTGCGGTGGATGCGGACACGCTGTTCCGGCGCGGCACCATTGAGAAGCTGGCGAGGCATTTTTCGGATCCGCGCGTCGGCGCTGTCAGCGGGAATGCGCGGGTGGGCAACAAGAAGAAGTGGATCACACGATTTCAATCGATCGAATACATTTACGGCTTCAATCTGGACAGGCGGGCGCTCGATTATCTGAATGCCATCACGGTGGTGCCGGGCGCGGTGGGGGCGTGGCGGAAGGACCTGGTGATTGCCGCGGGCGGTTTCGGTCACGACACACTGGCCGAAGACGCGGACCTGACAATGGCGATCCGGCGCGAAGGTTACGTGATCCGTTACGATCAGGACGCGATCGCTTACACGGAGGCGCCGGAAGACGGGCGGAGCCTCGCGAAGCAGCGTTTTCGCTGGTCTTTCGGCACGCTGCAGGCGGCGTGGAAGCATCGCGATGCGCTGTTTGTACCGCGCTACGGGACGCTGGGATTTATTGCGCTGCCGAGCATCTGGCTGTTTCAGGTGCTGCTCTCGACACTGTCGCCGTTTGCGGAACTGGCGATGATTATGGCGCTGTTCGCGGGGAACTGGAAGATCGTGCTGCTCTATTATTTCGGGTTCTTTGCGCTGGAGGTGCTGACAGGCTTGCTGGCTTATTGGCTTGAGGGCATACCGGCCTGGGATCTGTTCCTGCTGTTCTTCCAGAGGATTTATTACCGGCAGCTGATGTTGTTTGTACTGGTGAAGAGTTTGTTATTCGCGGTACGCGGGCGGCTGGTCGGCTGGGGCAAGCTGGAGCGTAAAGCCTCGGTGCAGCCGATAACATAAAGTTCAGGGGCCCGATCACGCACTGGACGTTTACCCTACACAATCCCAGTCAGCACAAGGTCCGCCAAAGCTTCGGCATACTTCCGCGACGGAGACTCATTCTTCACCAAAAAACGATAATAGAGCGGACCGTAGAGAGTATCCAGCAGGAGATCCAGATCCACATCCTTTTTTATCTGACCGCTCGTCTGCTTTCGCCGCAGCATGTCCTTAGCCTCTTTTCGGCGAGGGTCGCTCCAGATGGCGCGAAAGGCGGCCGCCACGTCCGGATCGCTGCGCGCCGCCACAACGAATGACCGCAACATCCTTCCCTTGCTTCCGGACAAGACACGAGCGAAGTTTCGCGCCTGCGCCTGCAGGTCGTCCCGCAACGATTCGGTATCGGGAAAGGGCAGGTCCGGGATCACGGCTTCGCGAAAAGCCTCAATCAGTACGGCCGCCTTATTGGGCCACCAGCGATAAAGCGTAGCTTTTCCCGCGCCCGCACGCTCGGCGATGGCATCGGCCGTCACCTGTGCAAAAGCGAACTCTTCCATCAATTGCAGGGCGGCCCTGAGAATGCGCTGCCGCGCCACCTCGTCACGAGGACGCCCCCGCGTTCGCGCCGCCCTGACTTTTTCCGGTCCGTTCATTCCGTGAGACAATGGCAAAAGGATTTCGAAACTGATGCGTCTCTTATTTCAGCACAACCGGAAGTTGCCAATTATTTCCCCGCAATGAGTTACCCGAAATAACCGCTGATGTGGATCGTTCGAATTGCCCTGGCCCGCCCGTACACGTTTGTGGTTCTGGCGTTGCTGATTCTGATTCTCAGTCCGGTAATCATTCTCCGCACTCCGACCGATATTTTTCCCAACATCGATATCCCCGTTATTGCCGCGGCGTTCAACTACAGCGGATTGAACGCGGAAGAGATGGAACAACGCATCACTTCCATCTACGAGCGTTCGCTCACGACCACCGTCAACGATATCGAGCACATTGAATCGCAGTCGATTGACGGGCGCGCCATCGTCAAGGTGTTTTTTCAGCCAACGGCGAACATCGATGCCGCGGTGGCGCAGGTCAGTGCGATCTCGCAAGCCGTGCTCAGGCAGCTTCCCCCCGGCGCCACGCCTCCATTCGTCCTCACCTACAACGCCTCGAGCGTCCCCATCATTCAACTTGGACTCTCCGGCAAAGGGCTCTCCGAAGGGCAGCTTTTCGACTATGGCGTCAACTTCATACGCACCCGGCTGGTCACCATCCCCGGCTGCGCGATTCCCTACCCTTACGGCGGCAAGCAGCGCCAGATCATGGTCGATATCGATCCGGTGCAGCTGCAATCGAAGGGGCTTTCGCCCGCCGACGTCACCGCCGCCATCGCCAGCCAGAACCTGATTCTGCCCGCGGGAACCTCGAAAATCGGTCAGTTCGAATATGATGTGGACCTGAACTCCAGCCCCAAAACGGTGGAAGAGTTCAACAATTTCCCCATTAAAATCGTCAATGGCACGCCCATCTACATCCGCGATATCGGTCATGTGCGCGATGGCTTCGCACCGCAAACCAATATCGTTCGTCAGGATGCCGGACGCGCCGCTCTGCTGACCGTGCTCAAGGCCGGCAACGCGTCGACGCTTGCGGTGGTGAATGGCGTGCGCAAGATGCTTCCCGCGGTGGAGGCCACACTGCCGCCGGAAATGAAAGTTCAGCCACTGGCCGATCAGTCGATCTTCGTTCGGGCGTCTATCGACGGCGTGATTCGTGAGGCGGTGATCGCCGCCTGCCTGACGGGACTCATGATCCTGCTTTTCCTGGGCAGCTGGCGAAGCACCCTCATTATTGCCGTCTCCATTCCGCTCTCGATTCTGATTTCCGTGCTGGTGCTGAGCGCGCTCCACGAGACGATCAACATCATGACTCTGGGTGGGCTGGCGCTCGCCGTGGGCATCCTGGTGGACGATGCCACTGTTGAAATCGAGAACGTCAACCGCAATCTCGACGAGGGCAAAGAAACCAGGCAGGCGATTCTCGATGGCGCTCAGCAGATTGCCATTCCCGCACTGGTTTCCACGCTCTGCATCTGTATCGTGTTCCTGCCGATGTTTTTTTTGAGCGGTGTGGCGCGCTACCTCTTTGTGCCGCTGGCCGAAGCCGTTGTCTTCGCCATGCTTGCGTCCTATGCGCTCTCGCGCACTCTTGTTCCCACCCTGGCGCTGTATCTGCTGAAGGTCAACCATCCCGGCCCGACCCGCAATCCTTTTGTGATTTTCCAAAGAGGCTTTGAACGCGGATTTGAGCGGTTCCGCGAGGGCTACCAGAGCCTGCTTTCCGTACTGGTTTTCCGTCGCGCACTGTTCGTTCCCGTGTTCCTGCTGATCTGCCTTTCAGCTTTCCTGCTTTACCCATGGCTCGGCCAGGACTTCTTCCCCACTTCAGATACGGGCCAATTCAAGCTGCACATGCGGGCAAGGACCGGAACCCGCATTGAGGAAACCGCGCGCATCTGCGACCTGGTGGAGCAATCCATTCGCCGTCAGATCCCGGCCGATCAGGTAGACAGCGTTCTGGATGAGATCGGCCTGCCTTATAGCAGCATCAATACGATCTACAGCAACTCCGCCCCCATCGGTACGGGCGACGCGGATATCTTCGTGTCGCTCAAAGAGAATCATCGCCCCACGGAGGAATACGTACGGCGCCTTCGCACTTCACTGCCGAAGGAATTTCCCGGCGCGGAGTTTTATTTCCTCCCGGACGACATTGTCAGCCAGATTCTGAATTTCGGCCTGCCCGCTCCCATCGACGTTCAGCTGATGGGTAAGAACGTGGAAGCCAATCGCGACCTGGCGGACCGCATCATGAACCAGATGCGGCGGGTTCCAGGTATTGCCGATCTGCGGATTCAACAGTTGTTCGACCGGCCTAAAATCCACGTCTTTACGGATCGCATTAAAGCCGCGGAAAGCGGGTTCACGCAGGCCGACATCGCTCAAAGCCTGCTTATTTCACTCAGCGGCAGTTTCCAGACGCAGCCCACTTACTGGCTCAGCCCGGACAATGGTGTCAGTTACAGCGTAGTGACGCAGGCGCCGCAGTATCGCGTGCAGTCTTTGCAGGATCTGGGCAACCTGCCGCTCAATTCGGGCCGGACCGGCAACGCCGAGGTTCTCCACAACGTGACGTCGATCAGCAGGGGCAGCGGTATGGCTGTCGTGAATCATTACGATATTCAACGTGTCGTGGATATTTATGCTTCCGTGGAAGGCCGCGATCTGGGCGGCGTGGGTGCGGAGGTGGAACGCATTGCAGCCGCCAACCGAAAATATCTGCCGCGCGGTTCGCAGCTGATCGTTCGCGGCCAGCTGGAAACCATGCGTACTTCGTTTATCGGGCTGCTGGCGGGGCTGATTCTTTCCGTGGTTCTGGTTTATTTACTGATCGTGGTGAACTTCCAGTCGTGGCTCGATCCTTTCATCATCATCACTGCGCTGCCTGCGGCCCTGGCCGGAATCGTCCTGATGCTTTTCATAACCCACACTACGCTCAGCGTTCCGGCGATGATGGGCGCAATCATGTGTATGGGTGTCGCTACGGCGAACAGCATCCTGGTGGTGAGCTTTGCCAAGGAGACACTGATTGCGTGCGGCGACCCGGTGCGCTCCGCTCTGGAAGCCGGGGGAACGCGCTTCCGCCCTGTGATTATGACTGCCCTCGCGATGATTATCGGCATGGTTCCTATGGCGCTTGGCATGGGCCAGGGCGGCGAACAAAATGCACCGCTGGGCCGCGCTGTAATTGGCGGCTTGCTGGTGGCGACGGTGGCTACGCTCGTCTTCGTTCCGGCTGTTTTCAGCCTGCTGCACCGGTCCGCTGACCCCGCGGTGAAATCGTAAACATGAACAACCACGCACCGCAGCGCCCGCCACGGCTTTCCGCGGCATTTCGGATCGGCATCACCGTGGTGCTTGCCATTATGGCGGTGGTTCTTTGCTTTGTCGTCTACGCGGGGATCGAGTCGCGAGTCCGGGCCGAGGCCGATCTGAAGCAGACGACGCTCGATGCCGCCATCCCCACCGTAGCCGTGACGCATCCAAAGCTGGAAACGCGCGGCGACGAGATTGCGCTTCCCGGCAACGTCCAGG
>JBDUBZ010000420.1:0-2915 GCA_040003745.1 Terriglobia bacterium | reverse complement strand
TCAGACCTTGCAGAGCCTCGGTGACCCGCACCACCTCAACCCATTTAACAATCCCACAACGAAGATATTCTCCGCGTGATCGAAGCAGAGCCGTTGGGGGCTACGAATTTTCGAGGCCGAAGCGGGTGTCGACTATGTTGCCGTGCGGGCAGTTGAGCTGTCCTGCGTCTTTACCCAGACCGTCGAAGATCCGGATGTACCATCGCCCACGTAGATGTCGCCATTGGCGCGTTAGCCAGATTGGCCGGTCTTGCCGTAAGGCTCGGCCTATTCGGGATGGCCGATCTTCCAGACTTCTTCGCCTTTAAGAGTGGTTTTGACGACGATGCGCTTCGCAAAGATACAGATTCCCGTTTGCCTTTGACGGTGTGATGGATGTAAACACGCCCGTTACGCGACTTTACGCGACCGCGCGTTCGAGGCTTCGCACTATGCCGGCAGGCGCGGTGCACACCGCGATCAGCTCATTGGCCCGCACCAGCGAATCGGCGACTGCGTAGACGCGAAATTCGTCGGCATTCCCGGAAGGGCGGAAGTGTATGACATCGCCGTTTTCAAACAACACGCGAACGCCATCGGTGTAGTCGAAGCGGCCAATGGGACCAAAGACGGGGCCAGGGGTGAAATAAGCCTTGGCGTTCTCGGCGGCGTTCACGAGCAGGGTCATGATTCTCGCGCCCGTGGTGCGGGGAAAGTCGCGCATGAGGGCGGAGCGGCTGTAACGATTGGGAAGATGCGCGAAGAGCTCCGGCAGCGAGATGCGACGTGCCTGCGCGGAGAACAGGACCGCGAGGATGGGCAGGAAGGCGTCGCGCGTGGGCAGGGCTGGGAGTGTGAGTCCGTTGCGCTCGAAATCTGAGCCAACCAGGAAGCCTCCATTGGCTTCCCAGCCGCAGACTGCGCGACGGCCCTTTTCCCGGGCACGCGCCATCCCTTCCACAACCCATGGCGAGCCGACGCGGGTCTTCGGCTCCAGCACGGAGGCGAGGGCGCCGCGATCAATGCCATCGCTGCAGGTGATGGGAACGACCACCGCATCGGCGCCCAGATATTCGGCCACGATCATACCGACCAGATCGCCGCTGAAGAATTTAACGGTGCGGCCTTCCAGACCGAGCAGCAGCGGACGATCGCTGTCGCCATCGGTTGAAACCACCGCGGTGACGGGCTCTTCAACCAGTTGCTGAATCACGGCGAGCTGAGCGTCGTCGATAGCTTCGGTATCGATGGCGACGAAGTGGTTACTGCGCCCGCGCGCGATGACCTCCGCCCCAAAGTGTTCCAGAATTTCGACGAGCATGTCGCGCGCAATGGCGGAATGCTGATAGACCAGAATCTTCATGCCGGCGAGCGTGCTGCCGGCGAAGAAAGTACGGTAGCGATCAAGGTACGCGGTGCGACCCGCGCCGCTGACGGGGGAAAGATCGCGATGGCCGCCCTTAAACATCCCGAGCTCATTGAAGGGCGACTCCGCGAAGGGCTGGCGATAAATGCGCTCGCGTACGGCTGTAACGGCGTGCGTAATGGGTGCTTCGTGCGACTTCAACAGCTCGCCGGCCGAGGTGTTGAGTTTGTAGCCGTTGAGGTCGAAGGGAATGTGACTGCCCGTGACCATGATGCTGCCGCAGTGGCGCGCGAAGGCGTAGGCGCTCAGCGCGGGGGTGGGGATGGCGCCGAGGTTGACAGGACGCAGGCCCACGTTCACAATGCACTGCTCAACCGCCTGGGCAATTTCGCCGCGCCCGTTTTCCTCCGCCGCAAACTGCGTGGAGCTGGGGCGCAGGTCGTGGGCGAAGAAGAAATCATCGCCCAGCGTAATACCACCTTCGGAGCGGGGCATCGAAAGCAGGTATTCGAGCTCGGCGGTGACATTGATCGAAACTTCGAGCTGCGTGAGATCCACCACACGGCCGCGCCTGCCGCTGGTGCCAAACCGAAGGGGTTGCGGCGCGTAAGTAAGAGAGGAATAAAGATCGGGCAATCGTTTACGATGATCCCATGCGAATCGATGCGCATCAGCACTTCTGGGACATTGGCAGGCTTGACTATCCGTGGATGCCGCCGGGGGAATCCACACTGCGCCGGAACTATCTTCCGGCCGACCTTGCACCGATTCTTGCCCGGCAGAATTTCGACGGCTGCGTAGTGGTGCAGGCGAATGTTCTGATGGCCGAGACGTGGTGGCTGCTCGAGCTGGCCCGCCAGCATGAATTCATCCGCGGCGTGGTGGCCTGGGTGGATCTGACCGATCCGGATGTGGGGCGGACGCTCGATGAATGTCAGAGGCACGAGAAGTTTTGCGGAGTACGGCATATTGTGCACGACGAACCCGACCTTCGATGGCTGCTGCGCGACGACGTTCTGCGGGGTCTGCGGGAACTCGCCCGGCGGGATATTCCCTACGATTTATTGTTAAGACCGTCCCATCTGCCGCTGATTCCGGAACTCGCCGAAAGGGTGCCGGGACTGAGGATGGTCATCGATCACATCGCCAAGCCCCTGATTGCCGCCCATGAAATGGAGCCATGGGCGCGCGATATGGAGACGGTGGCGCAGATCCCGGGGATGCACTGCAAATTGTCGGGGATGATCACGGAGGCTGAGCACCGGAACTGGACCGCCGGCGATCTGACGCCGTATGTGCGGCACGTGCTGAAGCTGTTTCCCCCGGAGAGGTTGATGTTTGGAAGCGACTGGCCGGTGTGTCTGCTGGCGGGCACGTGGAAGCAGGTGCTGGCGGCTTTCACGCAGGCATGTGGGCCCATCCCGCAAACGGCCAGAAATAAAATTGTTGGGGAGACCGCGCAAAATTTCTACGGCCTGAAGTGAAGGGTTTCCCGGCTATTTCACATAAAGCGCAGCGATCATGTCGACAATGCAATCCGGCGCCAGATGCCGCCAGGGAAAATCGGCGG
>JBDUBZ010000419.1:0-2920 GCA_040003745.1 Terriglobia bacterium | reverse complement strand
AACCGGCGGGATTCTGTATGTGGTGAGCGGCTCGGGCGGGGAACTGCGGCCGGGTGACGTACGGCGCAAGATGAGGCAGCAGCACATTGCGGGCTGGGCGGCGATGCACCAGTTTCTTTCAGTCGAGATCGACGGATCCGAAATGAGGATAACGCCGATCTCGCCTGAAAACGATAAGGTTGTGGATCGGGTCAAGCGGCCGGTTCCTTTACCCGTCGTGCAGAGATTGAAGTAGCTAGAGCTGAAGTAGCAAAAGCCGAAATAGAGTTCAGCTCTTCAGTTCCACCCGAATCATTTCGAGTGGTTGATCGCCCTTGTTTTCCTCGACGCCGGGACCGGCCGGTTCCCAGACGGCTTCTCCCATTTTGTGGCCGGGAGTGTCGGTCAGATAGATCGCAACGGCGTCGGTTTCTCCGCGCATGGCTGATTTCTCATGGGCGGCAAGTTTAACGCGCAGAACACGCACCTGGGCGTTTTCGAATTCGACGGTAACGTGCTTCTTGTCGACCTTGCTGAGTTTCTTTTCCGCACCAGGTTTCCTGAGTTCGATTTCGATGATGTTGAACGCGTTGTCGCTGACGACTTCGGGGGAATGCATCCCCTCGGGTTTGCTGAAGACCACCTGGCCGGCATGCCAGTCGAAGGTGGCGGTCTTGCGGCCGTCCTGATAGTCGAACTGCTGGCGGCCGGCCTGCAGGTAGACCATCACGCGGTTGGTCTTGTGCTCATGGAAGCTGCCTTTGACATGCGCCTTCTCGAGAGCGCGCACGACTTTGACCTGGTCGTTTTCGAAGAGAGTGGCGGAAGGTTCGACGGCCATGGAAAGCGCCGCGCCGCAAGACAGCAGCAGGGAAATACCGAGAGTGAGCTTCACGGTCCATGATTCTATCGCGGCGGCCGCATTCCCGCTATCCTGAGGCGTGCGGACCGCAAAGCCAGCTCACATTGAGCGCCATTACAAATCGAGCGATACGGTGCGCGATATCGTCATCGGAATGTCGGACGGCCTGACGGTTCCCTTCGCGCTGGCCGCCGGACTTTCGGGAGCTCACGTGGGGACTTCGGTGGTGGTGCTGGCGGGTCTCGCCGAGATTGTCGCGGGCTGCATCGCCATGGGGCTGGGCGGGTATCTGGCCGCACGGACGGACGCCGAATATTACGAGAACGAAAGGGCGCGCGAGATCGCGGAAACGAAGGAAATTCCCGGCGAGGAAGCGGCGGAGGTGGCGCGCGTCTTTCAGGGCTGGGGGCTGACCGATCAGCAGATTGAGCCTATTGTGGCTGCGATTACGTCCGATGAAAGGCGGTGGGTCGATTTCATGATGCGCTTCGAGCTTGGCCTCGATGCGCCGGATTCGCGCCGGCCGGTGGTGAGCGCCGCTACCATTGGGATTTCCTACGTGGTGGGCGGCCTGATTCCGCTGGGGCCCTATTTTTTTGCGAAGACGGTGGAGGGCGGGTTTGTCGAGTCGGTGGCGGTGACGCTCACCGCGCTCGCTATCTTTGGCAGCCTGAAAGCGCGGTTCACGGGTATTCCTCTGTGGAAGGGTAGCCTCCAGACCGTTTCTATAGGAGGCCTGGCGGCGGGGGCGGCGTTTTTGATCGCAAAGCTCTTCCGATAGCAAGACTATTTCGTAACGCAATTTGAATCGCATTGCGCACCTGCGTGCGTCTGGTTAGACTGGGAACGTACGGCCTAATAAATTCATGAGCATGTGGAATAAAAAAGAAGAACCTCCGCCACCGCGGCAGGCCAGCACACCGCAGCCATCATTCACGCCCGTGGCAACAGCAGAAATAAGAAAGGATCCCGTTCCAGTGTCGACTACGCCCTATCGTTCGCCCGAAACAGAACCGCGCAATACCGCCGCCATCGGCAAATCAGTCAAGGTAGTTGGACAGATCTTCACTAAGGAAGATCTTTACGTCGATGGCGACGTGGAAGGGACCATCGAATCTCAGGACAACAAAGTCACCATCGGACCGAACGGCCGTGTTCAGGCCAGCATTCGCGCCCGTGAAGTCGTGATCCTGGGACAGGTGCAGGGCAATGTGGAAGCCACCGATAAGGTGGATATCCGCAAAGACGCCAAGCTGGTGGGGGATATCACGACCTCCCGCATCAGTATTGAGGATGGTGCGCTGTTTAAAGGCAGCATCGACATCAAGAAGGCCGAGGCGAAGGCCACCGCGGCTCCTGCCACCGTCTCCCAGCCGGCAGCGCCCGTGGCGAATGCCACGCCCGCCGCCGCAACTGCCGGAGCCGGGTTCAAAAGGTAATCCGGCGAGGAGCCCTTGCTACCCGAGAGACTGCGCTCTATCTTCCGCAAGGAAAGCGAACCTGTTTCGGGGGCAGGGGCTCCGCGCCTCAATGGAACGCGCACCGTTACGGCGCTGGCGCCGCCTTCCACGCGGCAGAGCCGGGGCGTGGAGCAGTTCTTCGCGAACATCCGGGACATGGTGGGGTTGTCGATTCTCGACCTCGCCGGGGCCAACCAGGAGAACATCAACTTCCTCACAGATCTTGGGCACAAGGTCTATTCACAGGATCTGGTGCGCAGTCTCGACGAAGCTTTCGGAAGCGACCTGGCAGATCAGAACAACGTCAGCCGCATCGAATACTTTCTGAAGACGAATTTCGACCATCCGCCTGGGACCTTCGATGGCGTGCTGCTCTGGGATTCCCTGCAGTTCATGGGGCCCGCGCTGTTAACGGCCACGGTGGACCGGTTGAGCGAGATCATGCGGCCGGGCGCGTATCTGCTGGCGTTTTTCACGGCGAATGAGCGTGTGGTCGAGGTGCCATCTCATGCCTTCCGGATTGTGGATGCGAAGAGCATTCAGATCTCGGAACGCGAGATCCGGGCTTCGGGTCAGGTCTTCAATAATCGCAATCTCGAAAAGTTGTTTGGGAAGTTCC